>JBCDJM010000219.1:0-13037 GCA_038747755.1 Cyanobacteria bacterium P01_H01_bin.35 | reverse complement strand
CTGAATTCTGCTTTACTCAAAGCATACTTAACACCTGCTTGCTGAGATTCTGAATAAACAAAATTTCTCTCAAATTTTAATCCCACTTTTTCCATGACTCGAATAGATGCTTTATTTTCTGACAAAGCACTAGCAGCTACTTTCTCTGTTCCTAACTCTAAAAAGCCTTTTCTAATTAAAGCTTTTGAACCTTCAGTTGCATATCCTTTTCCCCAAACTTTTCTTTGCAACCGATAACCAAGTTCAATATCATCAACTTCATACAAAGTTGCTCCCATATAACTATCTAAACCTGGTCGAAAATGAAACCAACCAATAAATTTATTACTTAACTTTTCAATAGATGCCCAAAAACCATAACCTGGATATTGTTGGTAATATCTGAAAACTTTAGGCAAAAATTTATTTTTTATCTCATTGTAGGGGGTAGGTGTTCCAGAGCGATCGCCTAATTTTGTAAATCTAGTTACTTCTGGATCGCTATCTAACTGAAATAATAATTCTGTATCAGCTTCAGTAAACTGTCGTAAAATTAATCTTTCTGTCTCTAGAAAAATCTTCATTGAATTTTGTATAAAAAAATAACAACCCAGTAGGGACGTTCCATGGAACGTCCCTACTAATTTTGTGGGTAGTCCTCTACCATACCCAACTGGATAATGTCAACATTGGGATCAAAGTTGCTAATGCGAACGTTACTATCTATACCATTGTAGAAATCTTGACCAGATTCACCTAAGATAAAAATCTCAGTGGCATTTCCTCCAACTAAGGTGTCAAAACCACCTCCATCACCTGTAGTACCTGTTTGATAAATGCGATCGCCTTGAGCATCTAAGGTAACAGGTACTCCGATCAAGTCTATTTCTCCTCCTGGTACACCCACGGGGAATTCTGGGAGCAAGTCATTACCCGTGCTACCAGTAAAAGCAGCAGAACGCTGTTCAAACTGCCCAAACTGGAGATAATGATCAAAACCAGATGCAATAATACCACTATTAACTGCTGCTGCAACACCAGGGTTTTCTAGTAAATATTCACTTTCAAAGAATGGCATGATTTCCTTTAGTTAAACGAGGTAGTGATAACTCAAATGACTTTGCAAATAGGAAAAATGTTCCCTGATTTTAAATAAAACCGTTTTCTGCCAAAAATTCTGGTGTAATATCTTTTAAATTATTAACAGTGGAATTTGCTGCTAAAGCTGGTGGTAAAACTGAATAATTATTAGATCCATGACGCAGAAATTTAGCTACATATTTACCGAGAATATCTGCTTCAATATTTACTAAACTACCTGGTTTTAAATGACTCAGATTTGTTTCATTAAAACTGTGGGGAATAACTGCTACTTGAAACCAGTTGCCATCCATGTCACAATCAGCAACAGTTAAACTAATACCATTAACTGCAATACTCCCTTTCGGCACAATATAGGGTGCTATTTGACGTTCCCACTTTTCATCTGTTGTCTGTGGCGCTGTAAATTTTATTTCCCAAGCATTAATAGTTTCAACAGAACTTTGCAAGCGTCCAACACCATCAATATGACCCGTAACAAAATGGCCTCCTAGCTTGCTGCCTGCTCTTAATGAAGTTTCAAGATTTACATACCTATCCGATAGTTGGCCTAGGGTACTACGTTGTAAGGTCTCAGGTGATACGATCGCTACAAATCCTTGAGCTAGAATATCTATGACTGTTAGACAAACACCGTCTACAGCTACACTATCACCAATGGCCAAATCTTTGAAGATGATTTGGCTATTAATAGATGATTCTAGAGAAACTAAAACTTGGCTTTCTTCTAAAAGTTGAATTTTTCCTAAAGCTTGAATTAATCCTGTAAACACTGTTTTTCCTCTGATTAATAATTAAAATTTAGTTAAATTTTCTGAACATTTACAGCAATACTGGGCTTAAGATTAGGTTATCTATATCATCTGGTGAGCTATGAGTTAACGTAGACACCATACATGGCAAAAGATAGAACATAATCAATAAATGTAAAAATAATTAGTATAGGTAAATATCAAGCCAGATTCAAATCCAGTTGTTCCTTACCTATAATCATTTATATCGTATATGGATTGTAAAAATAATCATAAAATGAGGCCGAGTCGATGATTGAAATGAAAGTCGCTGGAATAGCATTGGATGCAGCAACACGCAATCCAATTGTATTGTTAAGAGATAGTACAGAGCGACGTGCTTTGCCTATCTATATAGGTCAAGATCAGGCCAAGGCAATTATTAGCGCTTTGGAAAACCAACAGCCACCACGTCCATTGACTCATGACCTTACGGTTAGTATTCTAGAATCACTTAATGGGGTTCTGGAAAAAGTGGTGATTCATTCATTGCAAGATAATACATTCTATGCAGTGTTAATCCTGAAGCAAGGGGAAGGTAAAAAAGAAATTGATGCCCGCCCTAGTGATGCTATATCTATTGCCCTTCGGACAAATAGCCCTATATGGGTGATGGAAGAGGTAATAGCAGATGCTTCTATCCCTGTAGATCGAGATGCAGATGAGGCTGAAAGACAAGCATTTCGGGATTTTGTGTCAAAACTTCGCCCTGAAGATTTAATCAAACGTGGTGGCTCTAGCACAGGTGAATTATCTTAATATCATTTCCCAAAATTTAAAATTCAAAAAATAAAATTCAAAAAAATATTTATTTAGGTAAAAAGTTAAACATCCTATTGGAAATACTTAGCCAAAGTTAGTATGCTCCTTGGCTATTAGTTTTTCTATTCTCCCTTTTTATAAGTAGTCGTGCAAAATTATTTGTATATAATTTCCTCTCTAAGCCTGAAATAGTCAGAAGTTAATGCAGAATTAATTTTGCTTAAGCACTTATTAGCTAGATTTGAGGTGGTTTTATGTACTAAAATTACAGGTAAACCAGCATTGTAGGGGTTTTAAGTCATGTTGACTACAAAACTTCTTGTGATTAATTTAGAATTTAGAATTGAGAATTCAGAATTATTAAATTAAGGAATAGTATAAAAAACTTCTGCTTTCTGCCTTTAAGTAAAATCTCTGTACTCTATGTTAATGAAAACTGCTTTATATTTGTTAATTATAGGTTTTTAGAGCGATCGCTGATTAACTCAAAAATAAAAAATAAAATCAATCCGATACACATAAATCATTAATTATTTCCCTCTACTGCCTCTTTCTTCGAGACGTCTAATATACAGGTGCATTATCGTAGGTTTGGCAAAACGAACTTAAACTTCTCAGTTTTTTCCTTGGGTACTATGCGATACTTGGAATCTGAGGAAAATGCTGTGCAAACAATACGGCAAGCTGTAGATATGGGCATTAATCATATTGAAACAGCTAGAGGTTATGGTAAAAGTGAAAAGTACCTGGGCTCAGCTTTAGTATCTGGGTTGGAGCGTGCCCAACTCTATATCACAACAAAAATTACACCCACAAAAGATATTAATACCATAGAAAGTTCTATAGATGAATCATTGAAAAATCTCAATATTGACTATTTAGACTGTCTAGCTATTCATGGCATTAATACTTGGGAACATTTAGAAACTACCCATCATAGTATTAGAGCATTTCAGAAAGTAATAGACGATGGGCGAGTCAAAAATATTGGTTTCTCAACTCATGCTCCTTTAGAAGTAATCTTAGCAGCTATCAACACAGACTTTTTTCAATTTATTAATCTACATTACTACTACTTTTTCCAACGTCATGCTCCTGCAGTGGAGTTAGCCCATCAAAAAGATATGGGCATTTTTATTATTTCTCCAGCAGATAAAGGTGGACAGCTATACACACCACCTCCGACTCTTCAGGAGTTGTGTCAACCTTTTTCTCCACTGGAGTTAAATTATCGGTTTTTATTAAGTGATCCTAGAATTACAACTTTAAGTGTGGGTGCTGCTAGGCCACAAGAATTAGAATGGCCTTTGACTATGAGCGATCGCACAGAAGCTCTGACTTCTCAGGAAATAGAAATATTTCAGCTTTTGGAAACTGAAGCTTTAGAGCGCTTGGGAACCGATAAATGTAGCCAATGTTATGCTTGTTTACCTTGTCCAGAGGATATTAATATTCCAGAAGTCCTCAGACTAAGGAATTTAGCTATAGCTTATGACATGACAAGTTTCAGTAAATATCGATACGGAATGTTTGAAAATGCTGGTCATTGGTTTCCTGGTAACAAAGGCAACCGATGTACTGAATGCGGGGAGTGTTTACCCAGATGTCCGGAAAAATTAGATATACCAAGTTTATTGAAAGATACCCATCAAAGATTTAAGGGTACATCTGGTCGTCGGTTATGGGACTAAATTTTTGAGATATTGTGTTAAATTGTTAAAGATAGGTAGAGGATATCAGGTGTATCGCTACAATAATTTACAAAAATCAACAATATAAGTAAATTTTCAATCTGAGTTTAAAATTAGAATGTTGTTCTTCTTGATGATCGTATCAATTATTTTTTTTCTACTAATTAATCATTTTGTCAAGATTTTTTTTTTCAGATTGCATCAATATAGAGAAAAAATTCAACAAATTCAACAAATCAACAAAGAATTACAGCAAGAACTTAAAAGTTGCCAAGATGCCAAATTAGAACTAGAAAAAAAACAAGGAATTTTAGAAGCAATTCTAGATAACTCTACAGCAATTATTCATATTCAAGATCTAGAAGGAAAATATATTTTAATAAATCCTCATTTTACAAAAACGTTTAATCTTGAAAAAAAACAAGTTATTGGGAATACTAACTATGATTTTTTTTCCAGAGAGATTGCAGAAAATTATAGTCACATAAATCAAATAGTTACAGAGGCAAATAGATGTTTAACAGTGGAAGAAATTTTACCCGATAAAAATGGATATAACTCTTATATTTCCACCAAATTTCCACTTTATAATTTAGATGGTTGTATCTATGCAATTGGTAGTATATCTACAAATATCAATTATCGTAAAGAACTTCAAATATTGTTAGCTAACATTAATCAAGAGCTGGAAAATAGAGTAGCAGAACGTACTATTTGTTTAAAACAATTAAATGAACAGCTCAAAATAGAAATGAATGCCAAAACTCAGGCTAATAAAATGGCAAATAAAATGGCTAATGAACTATCACAACACGCAAGAACAGTTGATAGTATTCTGAATGCTTCTGTAGATCCAATTTATCTTTTTGATTCTTCCGGGAAATATACTTATGTAAGTCGAACAGGAGCAGAATCTCTAGGCATGAAGTCTAATGATATGATTGGTAAAACAGCAACAGAACTAGGTTTTTCACAAGAAATTATTCAACAGTTCTATGAACAAATAAAAAAAGTTTTCACTACTGGTAAATCAGTCAAATCAGAAGGATGTTTTCCCACAAGAAAAGGGGAAATAGATTATGAATATATTATTAGTCCAGTGGTCGATGGAGAAGAAAATATAGAAGCAGTAGTTTCCACATTTCGTGATATTACCGAACGGCGAAATACACAATTAGAACTAGAGTTAGCAAAAGAAGCTGCAGAAGCAGCTAACCAAGCAAAAAGTAGATTTTTAGCTAATATTAGTCACGAATTAAAAACACCTTTAAATGTAATTATTGGTTATGGCGATTTATTACATGAAGAAATTAATGATTTGGGCTACCAAGATTTAACTAATGACTTAAACAAAATTCGTTTGGAAAGTCAAAAATTATTAAAAATGATTCAAGAAATTATTGATATTTCTAAAATAGAAGCTAATAAAATGAAGTTATATTTAGAAGATTTTAATTTATCATCTTTAATCAAAAATGTAGTCAAATCAGTGGAACCTTTGGTAATTAAAAATGGCAATATTCTGAAAGTAGAAGGAGTAGAAGATGTTGGTATTATGTATGCAGATCCCATCAAAGTGCAACAAATTATATCTAATCTACTCAGTAATTCTGCTAAGTTTACCCATCAAGGTGAAATTAATTTAAGAGTAAGTCGTCAGAGAGATAAAATTGTAATTTGTGTGACTGATAATGGTGTCGGTATGAGTTTAGATCGGATTAAGTATTTATTTAAACCCTTTACCCAATCTGATGAATCAACTACCCGTCAATATAACGGAACGGGTTTAGGATTAGCAATTAGTCAACGTTTTTGTCAAATGATGGGTGGCAATATTACTGTTGATAGTAAAGTTTCTTTGGGTTCTACTTTTACTGTTTGTTTGCCTACAGAAGTTGCAGATAGTAAAAGTTAAGATTTATTACTAATGAAAATATTTCAATATTATTTGAGCGAAGCTTAAAAGATGTGATTTTTTTAGGCATATCTTGCCGTATAATTTTCCAGTTAAATATTTCTGGAATTCAATGATATACTAACTCAAATTCTCCAGTCAAAAATGAATATGAAAAAGCTAATTTATACAGAGAAAAAGTTTTACTATTTTGCTTATGGTTCCTGTATGTGTCCTGTTGATTTAAAACGAACTTTAGGCGAAAATACTCATCCCTATGTTATTGGTCCCGCGAAACTTAAAGGATACAGATTAGGGTTTTATCGTTATTCAGAAAAGCGTAATTGTGGAGTATTAGATGTAGTAAAAGACCCAAATTCTACTGTGGAAGGAGTGCTTTATAATTTACCTTTGAGGTTGCGCGATCGCCTAGATGAAAGAGAGGGTGTAAAATTTGATTTTATTAAGGAAATTCATTGTGGTGTTTATCGACCAGAAAAAGTTGAAGTTTATAGTCAAGGTAAATTATATAGTGGAGTTAGTACCTATGTAGTTGTAGATAAATTACCTCAAGAATTAGCTCCTAATGATTGGTATTTTAATGTTGTACTTCGAGGAGCAATAACTTGCGGACTTTCTGAAGAATACTGTTGGAAATTGTTTGAACATATGTACAGTTTACAGCATCAGAAAAGACCTAAAAAATTATTAGCTGCGGCGTAGAGATAGTATTTACAGCACTTCCCAATGTTATGAGCTACAAATATTGCGGGCAAGATGCCCGCACTCTTACTATGCACCACCACCAATAACTTATAGCTGATAGTGATAGTTAACGGCTGAATACTTACCTTACTACTGATGAAAGAAAATACTAATTAAAGGTAAAAAATTCAACAATATCCAACTCCAAAACCAGTAATTATTTTGCTGTATAGAAAAATCTGGTTCTGCTAATAAGTAATCAATTCTTTCCGTCAAACGGTTAGGAGGAGTTGTGCAACTAAATGCTGCATAAAAGTTATCTGTTTCAGTGAATCGATCGCTCACCATTAATAACAAAGTCTCCGCCAACAATAACCCATCCACTTGTCTTTTTGCCCACTGGTCAGCACGAATTTCTCGCAGAGTCAAAAGTTCGTGCCACAAAACTTCAGTATTTGGTAAAAAAGGAACTATTTTCCCCAACCAACCTAACCAGAAAAACCAAAAAGTATCTCGATAATAATAATGAGCTTGTTCGTGATTTAAAACTGCATCAAGTTGCTCGGAATTTAATCTTTCTACAAGACCTTTACTAACAACTAACTTAGAATTCCAAAATCCTATTTGCGCACTAAATAAAATTGGATTATCAAGTAAAAATACAGACTTACCTTTAATATTTATTTGAGGATAATCATTAACCTTTTGCACAGACTGCCAGCCTTGATAACCTAAAACTAAACCCAAAATAGCAGTCCATCCACAAAAAACCCAGGCCAATACATAACTAACCCATCCGGTTGATAATCCCAACATTTCTCCTTGAGGCCCCATACAAATTATTGCAATGGCTGTGGCTATTAAAAGTAGGGGCGGAGAAATAAATAATATTAAAGACCGCTGCCAACGGACTAACCAATGAGGAGAAATGAAAAAATCTACACATCTTAGACCATAAGCTAAAGCTAGAGCAAAAAATATAATAATTAGGTGCATTATTTTTCCTCCTCCCTAGCTTTGCGTACAGCTTTTAGCTTCTGGGCGATCGCCTCTATTTGTTCTATACTAGCAGAGTCCAAACTATCGGCAAAAGCAGCCACTATATCAGGATTTCCTACTTCTAGAAATTGACTTAATTGTTTATGCGCTTTCAACATTTGAGCTTCTCGACGAGAAATTAAAGGTCGCCAGACAAAAGCACGGCTACTTTCGTCACAGACTAACCAACCTTTTTGAGTGAGGCGACGTAGAACAGTTGTTACTGAAGTATAAGCTAACTCTCGGTCAGGGTCAGCGAGAATAAGTTCATGTACTTGTTTAACTGTGGCACAACCTAAATCCCAAACAATATTCAAAATTTCTGTTTCTAGAGGGCCAAGGGACATTTGTTGTGGACGGTAATTTGGCAAATGACTCATAATTTTTGATTTTTCGATTTTTGCTATACATACTTCAAAATTCCCTGTTCTTCTCGCAAATTATTTAGGTATGACAATCTGTCTTATTAATGTATAATAATTCCTAGACACAGAATAATCTAAAAAACAAAAAAACAGGAGTTAAGGATGCGTTTTATCTCTTCACTTTCCAAGTCTATAGCACTACTAGCTTGCGTAGTTAGTCTAGTTATCGGTAGTCTAGTATTCTCTAGTCCAGCAGAAGCAGCCAATGTAACAGTAACAATGGGTGCTGGTGGACTACAATTTGGTCCTAAGAAAGTAACTGTGGCAGCAGGTGATACAGTTACATTTAAAAATGGTATGCTTGCACCTCATAATGTACTGTTCGATACTGCTAAATCACCCGATCCGGCTCTGGCAAAATCACTTTCCCACAAACAAATGGCATTTAAAGCTGGAGAGACCTTTGATATAAATATTCCAGCAGATGCTAAAGCTGGTGATTATATGTTCTTCTGTGCTCCTCACCGTGGTGCAGGTATGGTGGGCCATCTAATCGTACAATAAATAGCAAAATTTAACTAATATATCACAAGCTTAAAGCAAGTAAGGTTGATATTGCTTAATTGCTATTAGCGACGAGAAAAATATCTCTATCTTCGCCTAATCATAAATACCTATCTTAGAAAAAACTGTAGGGACGTTCCATGGAACGTCCTGAGAATATTTTCAGAACAGGCAGATAGATATAATTTTTAGAGATATTTCCATAGTTAAGAGAAATTGTAAAACTCTTAACTAACTAAGGTTTAAATTGATCAATGTTAAATATTCCTCTCTCTAAAAGTTGAGTATTTTAGGGGGAGGATAATTTTTTTTATAGGTAACTTTAAAATCTCAGTAAGTAAGTAGGTGAAAAAATTTACAAGTATGTCATTGCGACTGGAACGGAGTGGAAAGAAGCAATCTCAAGGGTTTTAACTGCTTTAACATTTCGTTACATAGTGATGTTTATTCGCGCCTACCTACTTACAGATAATATCAAATCCGGTAGTATTCGGTATATAGCAATCGAAGCAAAGGTTAGGACAGTTATAAATCCTGAAACCATGTGATAGTCTACTTTTCCCTGTTCCCTGTTCCCTATTCCCTTTTCAAGTAGCGCTATAAACACAGAAACCGGGTTTGTGCAGGTAAATGTCAGTTTTCTGGGATCTCTAATATAAACTCGGTTTCTTCTCAGTCTCCAAAAAAAACTCTTTGATAATCATTAAATTTAATTTTTATGTTCGACAGATTGTCTTTTGACTTAATATGAAGCTTCATTAAGAATATGAGAATCAGATTTAACAAGAATCTGTGCTTGTGTTGAGAGATGAAGAACAAATGAAAAAATTACTATCAATTGTCCTGTTGGCCATAATGTTTGTTGTTGTTGGGGTACAACCTCCAGCTTTAGCAGCGGATATAGCTCATGGAAAGCAGATATTCACAGGTAATTGTGCAGCTTGCCATATGGGAGGCAGGAATACAATTATGCCAGTGAAAAATCTAAAAAAGGAATCCTTAGAAAAATACCTTACGAATTTTAAAACAAAAGGTGTAGATGCAATTGTTTATCAGGTAACAAATGGCAAAGCTGCTATGCCAAACTTCAAAAGACTTGGACCAACTTCCATTCAAGATGTTGCAGCTTATGTTTTAGATCAATCTGAAAAAGGCTGGTAATAATTAATACCAAATTAGGAAAAGATAGGATAGAAAAGTTTCCAACTTTACAAATGAAGTTTTTCTCATCTTGATAATATATTCCTTAATAGTTGGGGTGAAAATTAGAGTTAGATACAATATTGAATCTATAGCTCTATGTATTCGCCCCAATGTTATTATTTGAAGTAAATATATACGGTGAGAAATGAATAGCTTTTATCGATTTCTGCTCAGTATTGGTATAGTCGTTACCGTCCTATTTTTGTCATTCTCGCCACCGATGAAAATTGCAAGTGCTAATTCAGACATCGCAAATGCTAAAAAAGTCTTTAGCAAAGGTATAACTAATACTGAAAATCAAAATTATGAGCAAGCAGTTGAAAATTTTACCAAAGCAATAGAACTTAATTCTAACTTTGCCAGTGCTTATAGTAATAGATGTTTAGTTTATCTTCAATTGGGAAAATATGAGCAAGCGATCGCTGACTGTAGCGAGGGAATAAAAATTAATCCAGAAAATATAGAAGCAAATCTCAATCTAGGTTTAGCTTACTACGAAATAGGTAATTACCAACAAGCAATTCTAGAATATACTCAAGTTCTGAATAATAAGCATAATGATTTGCGTGCTTTATACAACCGAGGATTAGCTAATTTTGAACTGAATAATTATCAGGAAGCAATAGCAGACTATAACTTAATATTAGCAAATACTCAACAAGATGCTAATTTTAATCAAGCAGATATTTATAATGAGAGAGGTTTAGCATATTTAATGTCAAAAAATATGCACAAAGCAAAGGCAGATTTTAGTTATGCTATTTCTATAGATGCTGGAAACTCCAGAGCATATTATAACAGAGCTTGTGTTTGTAGCAAGATGGGAAACATTGAAGCAGCAATGGCAGATTTTAGTAAAACTCTCACACTTAATCCCCATGAAGCTCAAGCATATTTAAACCGAGGGTTATTGCGTCAAGAGTCCGGACTTTATCAAGCAGCAATGCAAGATTTACAAGCTGCTGCCAAGTGTTTTGGCAATCGAGGTAATATGGCAGCTTATCATCACACTCAAGCATTGATTGATGGATTACAAAAATGGCTGTTATCATCTAATCAAATTGCTATTGCTTGATTGCAGTTATCAGTTATCAGTTATCAGTTATCAGTGCTTAGCTTATTGTTATTCAAAAGACAATCGCTTTTTCCTACGGACTAGGACTTGCCCAGAAACCGGGTTTATCAACTAGATTCAGTTATAATATAGAATCATGTTGAACAGTCGTCCCTATCGACGAGAGGAAGCAATCTCCGCAGACATAAGAGATTGCTATCCGTTCCGGAATGCTGCGCAAACCTTCTACTCTGTTCCAGTCGCAATGACTTACCCATAGTAATTATCCGGATTCTATATCAGTTATTGCTATTTGTCAAAAAAAAGTTGGGAAATATCTTAATTTCCCAACCGAAAAGGAGATGAACTGATATGGAAACAAAACAATTTTTTACAGATGCAATACGATCATGCTGTTGTCATCTCAACAGCGATCGCTACAAAAATTAGTAACCAGATTTCCAATTTTGAGATTTAGAGAAATCTTTGACAGTCAAATTTTTTTTACCGGACGTTGCTGAGGAGCGGGATGAATATTAAATGGGGTGGAACAGGCAGGATGCCTGTTACTGCCCATTCCACAAAACTATTAAAATCCCAAGCGCATTTATGCAACGCCTTTTACCGATTAGGTAGAGGTAATTATCAATTATCCATTATCCATTATCAATTCTTGAACGTTGCTTTTTAGGTGCTACAAAACTTTCGCCATCTAAGCAGATACTAATACAGGACTTTCTTCACCTAGAAAAATGGGGCGTAGCGTTTCCAACCACTGTGTAATTCTCTCTTCAGTTAGATCGCTCTGATTAACATCATCAAGTGGTAATCCTACAAATTTACCATCACGCACGGCAGTAGAATGCTCAAAAGTGTAACCGTCAGTAGGAAATTCTCCCACTATAGTTGCACCAAGCTTCTCGAATTGGTCGCACATAAGTTGCAATGCGCCAGCAAAGTGCTTTCCATGACCAACTTGATCTGCTGCACCAAACAAAGCAATAATCTTTCCAGTAAAATCAGGCTTTTCGATATCCATGTCAAAAAGTGGTTCGCGCCAGGCATTCTGCACTTCCCCAGCTCCCCAGGTAGAACAACCTAATAACAAATAATCGTATTCAAGAAGTTGACTAAATTCGTCGTAATCTTCTTCCATATCTATGATATCACAAAGTTCTTCGCCTAATTTTGCGTGGATTGCTTCAGCGATTTCTGCTGTTACGCCGGATGTGCTGCCGTAAAATATGCCAATTTTTGCCATTATCGACACTCCTGATTAGTGTTACGTTTAAATGAATGTTGATTGAATCTACATGGGGAAAGCAAATCGCACTAGCTTGACCAAGATATTTGAGCATATCTCAGTGATTTCTACAAATTAATTGCAGAATTTCTTAGTAGTTACTTAATGCTGTAAATTATTGATTTAGCTTACTTCAGATGCCAGACTTAAAATTTATCTCTGGGTTAGTCTAGCTTTAAATTAAATTAAGAAGTAATATCAATAAGTTTTCAATTGTATCCCCAAACCCAATCAAATAATAAAGGTCAATAGAGACAAATGCTTCAGATGACCTTAGAATAGATATGGCTTTTGATATCAACCATATCTATATTTTGAATATATCGGGTAAATTAATACAAATCTGTATCAATTGTAGTTGACAATTCTATTGAATAAATTTATAATTCGTAGGGGATTAGTTACAAATTTATTAATACATAATGTTTCGGCGTTAATCTTAATTAGGGTTTGCTCATATCTGTCAATCTTTTGAGATTTAATCAGCCACCCCTAATTATTAATTATAGGACTTACGCAGAAACCGGGTTTATCAAGGAAGTTTGGTGGTTTGAGAAACAATAATCAAGGAATAAACCCGGTTTCTT
>JBCDJM010000218.1:0-13070 GCA_038747755.1 Cyanobacteria bacterium P01_H01_bin.35 | reverse complement strand
TAAAGAAAAAACAAATATATTAATAATTATATTTTGCTGATCGGCAAAAATCAAAGAATCCCGAATTACTAAAATTAGACATAACATTGGAGATAAATGTAAACCACCCAAGAACGTCATAATAATTATTAAAATAATTTCAACAGTAGTGTAGATAATTTTATGGTAACGGGATTTATTAATCGGTAAAAATATTCCCATTATGCTAAATACTATCAGGAGAAAAAGATTGAGATAGAGTATATTTGATACTTCTGCTGGGGGGAAAAAATGTATTGGACGACGACCATATAGAGGAAATTTCAGAATTTGACTGAGAGCAATGATTACCAATAAAATCCATTCTAAGTAGAGTAAAAAACGAATAGGATGTTTAGTTATTTTAGATAAAAAAATCATAAGTTTGTATAGAATTAATCTGGGTACAATTTTAGCATAAATCATCACAATAAAATTTTCATGGCTAATCGTAGGACTAAAGTCCTAGAAAAATTTAGGACTTTTTTCTCTAGTTATTTGAGAGAGGTAACTTGTAGGATAGATTTCAGTACAAACAAGTAGCAAAAAAATAATTGCAAACAAATACGATCGGGCGATCGGCTAGATAAACAAAAACAGGACTTACCCAGAAACATTATAAATATCTAGTGTTTAGAACTAAAAAATGGGGAAGTTCTGCAAGAAAACCAAAATATTAAATGAGAAGAAATTAATTATGAGACGTTTTTTTAGTTTTAGAAGAGGAATATTTTCCAACTTTAACTCCGAAGGAATAGAAGGCATTCCAGGAGATGGTAGCCGACTTAATGCCTTACTAAGCAATATTGGTTCCAACTTCGACGGCATAGAAGGTATTTCAGGAGATGGTAGCCGACTTAATGCCTTATTAAGCAATATAGGTTCCAACTCCGAAGGAGTAGAAGGTACTCCAGGAGATGGTAGCCGACTTAATGCCTTACTAAGCAATATTGGTGCTAACTTTGAGGAAGTAGAAGGCATTCCCGGAGATGGTAGCCGACTTAATGCCTTACTAAGCAATATTGGTGCTAACTTTGAGGAAGTAGAAGGCATTCCCGGAGATGGTAGCCTTCTCAATACTTTAGGAAATAATATCGGTGCTAACTTTGAGGAAGTAGAAGGCATTCCCGGAGATGGTAGCCTACTCAATACTTTAGGAAATAATATCGGTGCTAACTTAGAGGGAGTAGAAGGCATTCCCGGAGATGGTAGCCTACTTGCTAATTTCTTCAATCAAATATCAGGTACTGAAGAAGATGATAATCTAACTGGTACAGCAGAAAACGATTTCATCGTTGGGAATGCAGGAAACGATATATTAACTGGAGATGCAGGAAACGATAGAATCTTTGGTGGTGATAATAATGATATTTTAACAGGTGGTTCTGGAATAGACAGACTTCGTGGTGGTGAAGGAGAAGATACTTTTGTCTTCAACACCGGGAGTGAAGTTGACTTAGTTACAGACTTCGTTGTTGGGGAGGATACCCTACAGTTATCAGCAGATTTTGGTGTTACCGCAGAAGAAGCCTTTGCTGAGATATCTACCGTTGCATTACCTACATCACCATTTATAGATGGTATGGATAATCGCTTTTTATCTACTCTTAACTTAGGTGATGATACACTTATAATCAGACATGAAGGTGCATTGACGTCTGATAGTTTCCAAATCGTTTAACTAGAATAGATGGGAAATGTGGGGAGTGGCGTGGCGATATAGCTGCCACTAGGCTCCGCCAACGCGTTAGCGGAACGGAGTTCTATCGCTAACCCAATACCCTTACTAATAATGATTATTATTCTCACAAAAACTGTCAGTTTTTTATATAACTGTCAGTTTTTTATATAGCGAATATCCTGTAAACTTCTATCTCACAATGCTTTTGAGATGCTTTTAATATTAAATCCGGTAGTATCGGTATAAAAAAGCAGAGAAACCGGGTTTATATAAAATGCCCTTGTAGGGACGTTGCTTGAGCATTAATGCGTTTTCCGTTCCGGAATGCTCCGCTTTCCATCTCGCATAGCGTTTTGCTGGCGCACAACTTTCCGTTCCGGAATGCTGCCTCTTACAGAGGAGCTGCGCTAACGCAAACGTATTTCGGCTGTCGCCGAGATATAAAGCGGAAGCTCTGCGTTAGCAAAACGTCCCTACCAACCTCCCATAAACCCGGTTTCTTATAACACCGAAGCCAACAGATTTGATATCAGCCCGTGATAGTTTGATCCCTAAACCTCTACAATAAGTAATATCATGTCCGGATTGGAGGGCGATAAAAAAACTTTTTCCTCTTTCCTCCTGACTGCTCTGTAGGACTAAAGTCCTAGAGAAATTTAGGACTTTTATCTCAGGTTGTTTGAGAGTATGAACTTATAGGATAGAATTTAGTAGACACTCAATCAAAAAATTACGAATAAACACTATGAAACTTCGTTCTTTGGCTATATTATTTGGCATTTCTGCCACTATTCTTTTTGCGAATCCTTTGAAAGCTCTTGCCCAACCTCAAAATTTGAATCTGACTGCCGAACAACAGACTCAGTGGCAAGAAATCAAGACGCAAACCAAAGCTCAAATTCAAAATATTCTCACGCCCGAACAGCAGCAACAGTTCCAAACTTTAACTTCACAAGGCCAACGAGGACGAGAAGTGATGCAGCAGTTAAATCTGTCTGAAGCGCAAAAAACTCAAATGCGCCAAATCAAGCAATCATCACGTCAACAAATGGCAAATATTTTAACTGAAGAACAACAAGAGCAGTTTCGTCAGAAAGCTGGCAGCCAAGTTGAAAATTTGAATCTGACTGCCGAACAACAGACTCAGTGGCAAGAAATCAAGGCGCAAACCAAAGCTCAAATTCAAAATATTCTCACTCCCAAACAGCAGCAACAGTTCCAAACTTTAACTTCACAAGGCGAACGAGGACGGAAAGTGATGCGACAGTTAAATCTGTCTGGAGAGCAAAAAACTCAAATGCGCGAAATCATGGAATCATCACGCCAACAAATGGCAAATATTTTAACTGAAGAACAACAAGAACAGTTGCGTCAACAGAGACGTATGAGACGAGGAAGCCGTTAGTATTAGTACGATTTATCCCTGGTAGAAGTTGGGTTACTAAACTTCTACAATAAGTAAGAAAAGATTTGATATTAGATACAAGGGAACAGGGGATAGAAAATAGGAAATAGAATAAAAAATAGATGTACTTTATGACTCTGCAAAGCACTGTTTCCTCAGTTATGAGGTACATATTTTATTTTAATTGTTTTAGAGAGTAAAGAGTAGAGAAAATTGAGTCGGATGATAGGGAAGAAACAAAAAAAATTTACTTCGTTAAAACTTCAGCTACTTTACCTGATAAGAATGTTAAGCAGTGTATTGGGCATAAATAATCAATTCTTTCTCCCTAATCTCTCTTTTCTATAAATGTCTATTGTGGGACTAAAGTCCTAGAAAAATTTAGGACTTTTATCTCAGGTTATTTGAGAGTAGCAACTTGTAGGATAGAAGATAAGTAAACAAAAGACTCAATCAAAAAAAATAATTGGGAACAAACACAATGAAACGTCGTTTTTTGGCTATATTATTTGGCATTATTGCTACCGTTCTTTTTGCTAATCCTTTGAGAGTTCTTGCCCAACCTCAAAGTTTGAATCTGACTCCTGAACAAAAAATTCAGTGGGAAGAAGTCAGACTACAAACCAAAGCTCAAATTCAAAATATTCTCGCTCCCGAACAGCAGGAACAGTTCCAAACTTTAACTTCACAAGTTCCACGAATACGAGAAGCAATGCAGCAGTTGAATCTCTCCGGAGAGCAAAAAACTCAAATACGGGAAATCCTGCAGTCATCAGGCCAACAAACAGCAAATATTTTAACTGCAGAACAACGAGAGCAATTTCGTATGAAATTTCTTGCTCAACGTGAAAATTTGAATTTGACTCCCGAACAAAAAACTCAGTCGGAAGAAATTAAGGCACAAACTAAAGCTCAAGTTCAAAATATTCTCACCCCCGAACAGGAACAACAGTTCCAAACTTTAACTTCACAAGGTAAAGGAAAACTAGAATCACTTCAGCAGTTAAATCTTTCTGGAGAACAAAAAACTCAAATGCGCCAAATCATGCAGTCATTACGTCAAAAAATAGCAAATGTTTTAACTGAAGAACAACTTGGGCAATTTCGTCTGATAGTTCTTGCCCAACTTGAAAATTTGAATCTGACTTCCGAACAAAAAACTCAGTTTGAAGAAATTAAGGTACAAACCAAAGCTCAAATTCAAAATATTCTCACCCCCGAACAGCAGGAACAATTCCAAGCTTTAACTTTAGAAGCTCAACAAAGACTAGAAGCAGTTAGGCAGTTAAATCTCTCTGGAGAGCAAAAAATCCAAGTGCGTGAAATCGTGCAGTCATCACGCCAACAAGTGGCAGATATTTTAACTGAGGAACAACGAGAGCAATTTCGTCAACAAAGACAAATGCTACAACCTAAAAATCAGTAATTTATAAAAATTAAACCTCCCATTTCTGAGCAAAAAACTTGAGAAATAGGAGGTATAATTTATCAATTCTCGGTTATCATTAAGGACATTCCATGATGATTGAGAGTATTTAGGAACAATAATCATCTTATCATTCCTACACTTTCTTGATGCACTACCAAATTATCATCTAACTATTCGCTGTCAGCCAAGTTTCCAAAATCTCTTCAAATTCTGGACATAAGGCAGTAAAATGTATATAAAATCCACTTCTATCATCTTTTTGAGCTGTTACCTTGGCATAAATATAATCAATTTTTTCCCCTTGAACAGTTTTTGTTAATAAATTAATCTGGATATTACTCATCACATCTACTAAATAATTAGATTTCACTTCAGCACAATTAGCAGATACTTTTACCAAGCTTCCTGACATTAATTTTTGGCTAACTTCCTTTCCTTCAATAACTGCAAACTGAATGGGAACTGCTTCTAATAAATCCACAAATAATTCTGACTTTACAGGTAGAAACAAATTATATTTTCCCGAAATAGCTCCTACTTGATAGATAGTTATAGCTTCAGGAAAACCTTTGATTTTTACCGATTTTTGCTGCACAATTTTGACAATAGAACTAACTTCTTCAAGAGTATTTCCTGAAATAAGAATTTCACCTCCGACTGTATAAGATTCAATCCGAGAAGCTAGATTAATATTACTACCAACAACTCCATACTTAGACCTTTTCTGACAGCCAATATTACCAACTACAACTTCCCCTGTATTAACACCAACTCCCATCTTAATTTCTGGTAAACCTAATTTCTTTAATTTAGTATTTACGCCAGGCATTGCTATTTGCATTGCTACTGCACAAGCAACTGCTTTTTCTGCATCATCTTCTCTCTGAGTAGGAGCGCCAAAAATAACTAAAATTGCATCACCAATAAACTCATCAATAGTACCACCATATTGATTAATTACTTCTGTCATTTCCTCTAGGTAAATATTCAACATAGCAAAAATTGTTTCTGGTTCTGATCTTTCAGATATAGCCGAAAATCCTCTTAAGTCAGACATCAAAATTGTCACCTTTCGCCGTTGACAATCTAATTTTAATCCATCAGGATTTTCTAATAAATTCGCTACTACTTCATCAGTCAAATAACGACTAAAAACATCACGAATATATCCAGCAGTTTTAGCAATAAAAGCTGTAATAGCGATCGCTGATAAACAGATAGCTAACAATGGAGTTATTACTGGTATCCATAAACCCCATAAAAAGACGTAATAACTGATGGAAAGTAAACCACCAGTAGCCACAAATAAAGCAATAATAGATTTACCATAAAATTGAGAAAAACCTCGATAATAGCGCCATTTCCAACTAATACTTGCTCCTATTATTGACCATAAAAAAATCCATATCCACTCTAAAAATTCCGGCAATGATTTAATAATATTCATCTCACCAAGAGCAGAATTAATAATTAGACTGGTAATATTGGCATGAATTTCTACCCCTGACATTTGTTCAGGAATTCCAATAATTTTACTGCTGTAAGGTGTGAAGAATAAATCTTTTTTACTTTCTGCTACTGAACCAATTAGAATGATGCGATCGCGTATTAATTCTGGTGGAACTTTATTATTTAAAACATCAGTTACTGAAACTTGTTGAAACGTATATTCTGGGCTGCGATAATTAAGAATAATTTGATATCCTTCAGCATTAGCTTTTACATAACCACCATGATTATTTTCAAAAGGAATAAATACAGCTTCTCCCAATTGTAAATATTCTGGATTAACTGTTGCTGGTTGAGGAAAAATTTTAAGATTTTGTAGGTAAATTGTTGCTAATTTCAACCCGAAACTCGGTACTATTTTTCCCTCTCTATCTGTCAAATATAAAAAGAATCGCCTAATTTTACTATCAGCATCCATAGGCATATCATTAGCACCAACTTGATTCAGTTTATCTAAAACTGCTGGAGGATTAATAGGGGAATTAATTTGATTACCAACTACCTTTCTAATACCAATTAAATTTGGTGTAGATTCAAATACTTTGACTAATTTTTCAGATCCTGGTTCTTCTGGTAAATCTCGAAATATATCTAAACCAATTGCTGCTGGTTGATATTTTTTCAAGTTTTCTATTAACTGAGCAAGTAGTTCATCTGATAAAATTGCCATTCCCAAAGTTTGTATATCTGATTCAGTAAATCCAACAATTAATATTCTTTTATCTACAGGTTTTTGGGGACGCAATTTAATCAATTGATCGAACGCTGCTAACTCAAATATTTGTAAGCTGCCTGTTAAGTATAACCCAATTAATAGGATAGTAATACTAGGAGCAGTAACTAATAAGCCACGCCATTTCCAAGCTAGCTTTTTAATTATTTTTTGCCACATAAAAAATTCTTTTTTTTGATTACTTTTCAAATAAAAAAAAAGAATTTTTTTCTTCTTAGTCAATCCTCTCCCTAAAAGAGAAAAGTAATTATTAATTGTTAGTTGCTGAATTTTAACTTTTGACTTGCCGATAGCATGGAATGCTATTATTCAGCTTTTCCTTGGTAATAATTCTATACCAAGTAATTAAAACGCTTCGCGACTTGAATTGCGGATCTTCCCGCAGGGTGGGATAGCCAGATTTTCCTCATCTTGCATAGCTGCTTGCTCCGAAGTACACCATATCCAATCAACTAACTTGAGAAGAAAAAAATTCCTTTTAACTCAATCCTTCTATTACAGAAGAAGTAATTATTAATTGTTAATTATTAATTATTGAAAGAGCTAGATTTAATCTTCTTTTTGACAACAATCTAATATAGGTGCTTGAATTAATTCTTCCTTACCTTGAGAATTAGCAGAATTAAATAATTCTTCCCACTCATTTATTAACTTAGGATTATCTGGATTTAACTTCCGAAGTTGTACCATACTTTCTAAAGCATCATACCAAATTCCTTGAGAAGCATAAACAGTTGGTAGAGTTAGAGGTGTGACTCCTGCTAACTTATTATAGAGACTTTGTGCAGGTTGAATACGTTTAATTTTACCTTCAACAAATGGGTCTAGAGTGGGATCTGGTACTTCAGAAATGCAGGATATTTTTACTCCCCATGAATAGTTTTTTCCTACTTCTAAAGGAGGTGATTTTTCTGGAGGCAGCTTAATCCTAATAATTCCCGGTCTTTCAGGCAGCTTAAAAAAATGATTGTAAACATCATTTTTCTCTGAATCTATGACAAAAAATTCTGCTTCTTGAGCATTTTTATAAGGGGGAATATATACATATAATGTGGGATATTTAGATATAGTTAATCCCCATTTTGTTTCTGGAAGTAAAAGAGTTAGCTTTTTATTTCCTAATAAACATTGACCACTACCAGCAGATGGACCACGGGTTCCTGAAGGTGTTGTAGCTGGAGGTGCCCCCCGATCTGGAGGTTTGTAGGTTTGAGAAATTTTCCAGCTACTACTAATATTTTTGAAGGTAGTTATTGCTAAAACAGGTTTTTCTAGAACAGCAGAAATACTCCATAGCTTCGTTAGTATAGTAACTGATAAACTAGCAATTAATAATAGGTATTTCATATTTTCTAGGGAATAGGGAATAGGGAATAAGGAATAGGGAAGATTGGGAGTAGGGAGTAGAGAACAAGTGAAAAATATGGCGTTGCTAATTGGTATAGCGCTAGGGAATAGGGAATAGGGAATAGGGAACAGGGAACAGTATACTGTTAAAGGGTTCCATGATTTATAACTGTCCTAACCTGAATTCGTAGTGCTATAATGATTTTTAGATTAAGTAAAATGGGAAAAAAGTATATTTTAGGATATTACCTTCAGCTATTGATCATTACATTTCAGCAACGCCAAAAATATTTACCCCGTCAGTTGTACCATATTAATCACTGAGTCTCTTGTATATATCTTATACCATTTCTCCTTCATATTGCTACATCTCCTTGAGAGTAGGGAGCAGGGTTATTAGACATAAGATATCTTGGCTTAATGCTGATAATTGTTAAAAAAATGATTGAAGCTTACTTATTACTTAATAACTGAAGTTCCATCGGAAGCATACCATTAATGCATGGGAATTGGTATTATCTATTTCATACCAATTCACCTTATATAAAACCTTAATGTATGACTAATGTATGACTTTGGTGAAAAGCTATGAGAAACTATCCTTATATCTAAATTGGGATTGAGCGGAGATTTACAATTGCTCAAACTCAGACTGGCATTACTCCTGACTCCTGACTCCTGATTTATAACTTTTGACTTCTAACTTCCCGTAGCGCTATATTCCCACTTTTTTCAGAGCTGCCGTGAGATTACCTTGGTTCTCAGATAAGATATTATCTCCTTCTTCTTTGATTTACAATTGCTAAAACTCAGACAGGTATTACTCCTGACTCCTAACTCCTAACTTCTGAATTCTGAATTCTGACTTCCCATGGCACTATATTCCTAATTTTTTCAGAGCTGCCCTAAGATTACCTTGGTTCTCAGATAAAATATTATCTCCTTCTTCTTTTTCTAAATTACTCCAGTGCATTAAAAGTGCCAACTTAACTGAATCACCACTTTTATTTAATAATTCCCCCGCTTCATCCCGACTTAACTCTGTTAGATCCTCTATAATTCGTAAAGCTCGATCGCGTAACTTACTATTTTTTACCGCTACATCAATCATCCGATTACCATAAACTTTGCCTAATCTTACCATTACTCCTGTTGATAAGATGTTCAAAGCCATTTTTGTTACTGTTCCTGCCTTAAGACGGGTTGAACCTGCCAATAATTCCGGGCCAACTAACAACCTAATATCTACATCTACCTCTACCTGAAATTGTTCTACAGGCACACAAGTAATAAAAATCGTTTTTGCCCCCCTTTGCTTTCCTGCATCTAAAGCACCATGAACATAAGGAGTTGTTCCACCAGCAGTAATACCAATTATCACATCTAGATTTGTGATATGACGGGAAGCGATCGCCTGACTACCATCTTCCCAGCTATCCTCCAAATCTTCCGAACTGCGCACTAAAGCTCCCGCACCTCCAGCAATAATTCCTTGTACCAACTCTGGAGGCGTACAAAATGTTGGCGGACATTCAGCAGCATCCAATACTCCCAAACGGCCACTTGTACCAGCTCCCACATAAAATAACTTACCACCTTGGCCTAAAGCCTCTGCCGTAATGTCCACTGCTTGAGCCAATTGTAAACGGGATGAAGCGATCGCCTCTAAAGTTCGGCTATCCTCTTGATTAAACAAGTCCACCAACTCTAAAGAAGTTAACTGATCCAGATTATGGCTATTAGGATTAATCTGTTCAGTTAACAAATGACCTCGTTCTTGTAAATTTTTCATACTAAACCTTGACAAATTATAAAAAAAACAGTTTATATTCAAATCACAAATACTAATGGTATAGCAGTTGAAAAAAAGCTTAGAAACCGGGTTTGTTCTAAATGCCTCACTTAATATAGCTCTACCGATTAAGGTGTTTGACATTTCTAAGTCCTGTTAGCGGAGCTTTTCCCTATACAAAAAACCCTCTGACAATTTACTATTCCCTATTCCCTATTCCCTAGCGCCTAGCGCTATAACATCTACCTCCGACAAACCCGGTTTCTTAATAACCTTCCGTGGGGAAGCAGATTTGATATGAAGTATAGCTTAGAACATTGCTAAATATTGTTTGGACAGCATTTGGGGAATGACAGTAAATAGACGATTAATTCATTTCAAGTCTTTATTGTGATAAAAAAAGCAACTAGATATAAAGACATGGAATTAATCCATCTATAGGAAAAATGGCTTAGGTATTGCAACCTCCTTAATTTGTAAATCAGATAATACGTTTGATTTTTGAGTTACAAAAGACCTTCCAATTGACGCCTAATTTTGTCTAATTCAGTTTCAGCTTTTTGAGCATCTTCATCTGGCTCCAATTGCCAATCAGTATTTTCTACATTATCTTCTGGGGGAATAGTCAAAGCACCTGCTGGCACAACTTCCCAATCATAATCAACACCCTTACAGAATTCCTGAATTTCTTCTTCCTCAAACTCTTCAACTGTAGGAGTAGGAAAATCTTGAGCTTCTAGCAATACACCAAAGCGAGTCGCATCATCCTTAGACTCAAACATAAATACCTTATTACGATCGCCCATCTGAATTGTATGTATTCCCTCATTTTCAGTTCGAGCATTAAATAGTAAAACAAATATTTGCATAACTTTTCTTAACTTAAATAGATAATTGTTTTGTCTATATTAATAGACACAAGGGAATAATGTGTCTAAAATTATATTAATTTGTTTGTCAAGGTAGGGAAGGCACTCGAATATTTCATAAATAGCAATTTTATAAGTGTTTTTTACAATGAGAGAAGTAAGAAAGAAGGAAGAACGAAGAAGGAAGAACGAAGAAGGAAGAGGACAGAATAGACATCTCCAGACAAGAGGGAGTAGGGAGCAGGGAGCAGAGAGTAGGGAGAAAGAATTGATGATTTATCTGTGACAATTAATTTTATTTTTTATTATTGGAGACGTCTAATAGGTAATATAAAATCCGGTTGTACAGTAATTGCAAAACTACTTCTTCATTAAGACAAGTTTTCTATTGAATAGGAATTATATAATTTAATAGTTCAAATCCAATATTTCTCTTAACTCCCAACTCCTGACTCCTGTATGGGCGATTTCCGTTTGTCATGCTCCTAATTACGCGGAAAGCGACAGCATTCGGTTTGCTCCGCATTCCGCAGGAAACGAAATCGCTCCTACAACTCCTAATTTTTGACTTTTGACTTTTGATTTTTTGACTTTTGACTCCTCCGCAATACGATAATTAATTACCCGGATTCTATATAAATATAAAAAATAAGGTGAAAAAAATATAGATAACTATCTACAATAAATTGGATTAGCTATTTTTAAGTATAAGGGCAATTCGCCAATCGCCCCTACTTCCTCTTTTCTGGAAATGTCTATTTAAGATTTCTAACTAAAGCTTCTCCTACTCGTTGAGCATCGGTTTCTGTCATACCAGAAGTTAGAGGTGGGCAAATATGATTCGGACACCAACGTTCGGCAATGGGAAAATTCTGACTTTCACAAATACCTTGAAAAACTGGTTGCTGATGACAAGGTATTTCATAAACTGTTCCTCCCAAAAATATTCCTTCTTCTGCTAAAGCTGTTTTTACCTCTTTAGGATTTTTTCCCTCTGGTAAATGAACAATCAATTTATAATTACTAGCTACATCCATTTTTTCCGTAGAGACAAAAGATAAACCTGCTTCTTTTAAAGGTGCTGTAATTAACTCATAAACTTGCTCACGTTTTTTCAACATTTCTGGCAACTTTGCTAAATGAATTCTACCAAGAAGAGCATTAATTTCTGTTATTCGCATACTGTTCCCAAAGTCTGTATGTAAACCACCAAAATCCATTCCTCGCTTTCCTTGGTTTCTGAGCGATCGCGCGATATAGTCTTCCTCCTCATTATTCAGAGTTATCATTCCGCCCTCGCAAGTTGTCATAACTTTAGTCGGGAAAAATGAAAAAGCAGCACCATCTCCTAAATTTCCAGCACTTACACCATTGATTTTACTACCGTGAGCATGGGCAGTATCTTCCAAAACAAACAACCCTTGTTGATGACAATATTCCACTACTTGGGGAAATTCTGGAGAAATTACACCGCCAATATGAACCCACAAAACTCCAGAAATTTTCTCTGGGAGATTTTCTCCATTTTCTACAGCCTCCTTTACCATTGCTAGCGATGGTGCAAATGTCTGCTCATCCATATCTAGGTATTGAACTTTTCCGCCAGCGCGAATTACCATAGCAATCGTCGCAAAGTTAGTATTGGTAGGAACTAAAACAGTTGTTCCCTCCACCTTTTTCAAGCGTAAAATAATTTCTAGTCCAGAGGAACCACTATTAACAGCGATCGCGTATTTAGTACCAACATATTCGGCAAATGCTTGTTCAAATGCTGTGGTATGTTCTCCCAAAATTAGTTTTCCAGACCTTAAAATCTTCTCAGATTCTGATAAGAAATATTGAATTTCATCATCTGTAATATCAAAATAAAATGGCTTAATTTGTTGATTTATCGTCATATTCTTTATTCACTAAATTATCTATTAAATTACCGATTCAAAAAAATCAAAATATTCAAACTAGGGAAATTTTAATATTTTAACCAACCAACTTAATAATAACTATATTTGCTATTACCATAGTTATATCAAAATAAATTAATAAATTATTTCCAAGTAATATTTTTCACCATTAGCAGGATCATCTTCAATATTTGAATTTGGAGTGCTGTACAAATAAGGAGCTAAATTTTCTTCCTGTTGACGTAAAAATAGAGATTTGACATCAGAAAGAAATGATTGGTAAAAGTCACTCACAATTATTTTCCTCTATAAGCAATAATGAAATAATACTATAAAAACTTTAGTTATGAATTAAAATACAGTATTTTTTATAATTATTAATATAG
>JBCDJM010000217.1:0-13182 GCA_038747755.1 Cyanobacteria bacterium P01_H01_bin.35 | reverse complement strand
TTCCGCTTTATATGTCGGCGACAGCCGAAATACGTTTGCGGAGCATTCCGGAACGGAAAGTTGTGCGCCAGCAAAACGCTACGCGACATGGAAAGCGCAGCATTCCGGAACGGAAAACGCATTAATGCTCAAGCAACGTCCGTAGGTCCTAATGAGTAAGGAGTAATGAGTAAGGAGTCAGTATGATTGTGGTTTATTCATCATTAAACCGCTGTAAGGCGTCATGTAAAAATAAGTTGTACAAATTTTATCTGAAATAAATTGTTAAATCTAGCTTTCACCAAAAAAACTGTTCAGGTTATTCTTACACGGCTCCTAATGGTAGTGTGGGTAGCGATCGCCTGAATGGTAGTCTTTAAAATGACACCTTCACTGGTGGAATAGGTATTGATAATTTCATCTTTGCTACAAATCAAGAATTTGCTTTTAATGATGGCATTGACGAAATTACTGATTTTGTTGTTGGTGAAGATAAAATTGTTTTGGACAGAACTACTATTTACAGCGATTAACAATGTAATAGAATTTGCCACTGTAACCAATAATCTCGAAAAAAAGCGAGTGCCTAATTCCGATATCTCCTCGGAATGTAAGAGGCACTCAAGACAAACTTATGGCTACCAAGAAAGGGATCAAGGGCAACAACAGGAATTCCTCAGTCAGTTATCTGAGTTGTCCCCTAAATCAATCGTTTATATAGATGAGTCGGGTATGAATAGCCAACAGCAGTATGATTATGGATGGAATCAAAAAGGAGAGCGATTGTACTCACTAAAATCTGGGAAACGTCAAGAGCGCATCAATATGATTGCTGCTTTGTGCAACGGAAATTTAATGGCACCTTTTACAGTGGATGGTTCCTGTAATCGTGTTGTGTTTGAGATATGGCTCGAAAATTTTTTGTTACCCACACTCCAACCAGGACAACTGGTGATTATGGATAACGCTGCTTTTCACAAAGGGGGAAGGATTCAACAACTCATTCATTCTTGCTGGATGCCAACTGTTGTATTTACCTCCTTATTCACCCGATCTCAACCCCATAGAGAAATGTTGGTCTTGGCTTAAAAGTCGCATTCGTCACCAACTAAAAAGATTTGATTGTTTGCGAGATGCTATTGAGTCAGTTCTGCAAGCCGTGTCCTAACTGCCTTGGCGGTTGCTATAATTATTAAACATCTCCAAAAAAAAAATAAAACCAATTGTTATCAAGAAATTATCATATTATGTCCGCTGGTATTGTTTGTGTAAAAGTTGAGGAAATATTTACCTTATGTAAGGTTTTCCTTTTCTTCTTTCTTCTTTCTTCTTTCTTCTTCCTTCTTCCTTCTTCCTTACCTTCTCTATACAATACCGATGCTACCGGACATGATATGACTTCTTTTTCTTGCTCCCTGTTCCCTCTTTTCTGGAGATGTCTAATAGGTGAAAACTGTGAAAAAAATCAACTCAAGATTCCAAACTTTCCACTGGCGGAGGTTCCCAAACCTCACCATATTTTTCCTTCAACTCTTGCCAAGCTTCCACCTGTCCAGGTTCATACTCTCCTGGTTTTCCCCATTGCAAAAATGCACTCAAAGCCACTTCATCTTGACTGTCTAAAAAACGAATTGCATAAGTAGTAAAATTTCCCCGTTTTGCTTCCCCAGTTTCAAACTTTACTTGTTTAATCAGATCCATATTCAGATGAAACTCAAAAATATCATCGTGCATATTAGCATATTTACCTTTAGGAAGTTCAGCATAAAATAACTTTTGAATTTTGCCCCTAACTTCCAATACAGCAGCACTACTTGTCACAATTAAACGTAAAGTTCCAAGTTGTTCACAAGCTTCTAAAAAATCTTTCAGGTTAGTAGTCATAGATAAATATTTGTTTTGATTATTTCAGGACTTATGCAATCAAATAAGAAACCGGGTTTATTACTTTACTTTTTCGCTCTCACGAAATTTCCTTGATAAACCCGGTTTCTGTTTAACTCCTAATTTATTTTTCATAATCTTCATAAGCAGCAACTATCCTCTGCACCAAAGGATGTCGTACCACATCCGCTTGAGATAGTTCACAAATAGAAATACCTTCAACATTCCTTAAAATCTTTATAGCAACAGATAATCCTGACTTTTGACTTAGGGGTAAATCTGTTTGAGTAATATCTCCTGTGACTACCATTTTTGAACGGAAACCTAAGCGAGTTAATACCATTTTCATCTGAGCAGGAGTAGTATTTTGAGCTTCATCAAGAATCACGAAAGAATTATTCAAAGTCCGACCTCTCATATAAGCTAAAGGTGCAACTTCAATAACTCCCTTTTCCATCAAAGTATTCACTTTTTCTGGTTCAATTAATTCATAAAGAGCATCATATAAAGGTCGCAAATAAGGGTTGATTTTTTGTTGCAAATCTCCTGGTAAAAACCCTAATTTTTCTCCTGCTTCAACAGCGGGTCTAGTTAAAATTAAACGTTCATATTCGTTGTCTAACAGTGCTTTAACTGCTATAATAGCTCCCAAAAAAGTTTTACCTGTTCCCGCCGGGCCTACACAAAAAGTCATATCCTTAGTACGAATGGCCTGCACATATTTTCTTTGGCGAAAAGTTTTAGCCCGAATTTCTAGTCCACGGCGGGTTTTGGCCAGAACGTCTTGCTGAAGTTGTTCCAGGTCATCTTGACGGTTTGTCTCAATTGCATGGCGAGCGGTAAGAATTTCTACCCCAGTGATAGTTTTGCCATGCTTCCAGAGGCTTTCTAGAGAATATACAACTTTCTGGCATCGCTCAATTTGAGTTGCGGTGCCAGTTATAAATAACTCTTGTCCCCGTAGTACGATATTTGCCCCTGTGTGTTTTGCCAGTAGTTTTATATTTTCTTCCTGATAGCCAGAAAGGGCGATCGCGCTATCTATACTAGGCAATTCTATTTTTAATGCCTCTGTCATGCCAACATATTTCTTTGTCTCATCCTCATTCTAGAATTCTTGGCACTAGCTAATCTAAAGCTAGTCATGGTCAAAATAACAAAAAAATAAGGTCAATAGCTTACCATCTTCATAAAGTACAAAAATACACTTCACCATTTCAAGCCTCTAGCTTGATTTAGAGGTACTGATAACTAATAACTGAAATGCCACCACTAACCTTATATCAGGAATAGTGGAGGCATGAGTTATGATTTTTATCTCATTCCGTTTCCATGTCCATTTCTTTTAAAAATTGGACTTGGAGTTGTACCACGATGACGAGATCGTATGTGTCTATGTTCAGGGACGCGACTACTTGGTATAGTCCTTCTATTGTATACTCCCTCTTCTCGATTACTTGGATAGTCAGAATGATAAGAGCGTTGTATATCTGGCTGGTCTTCGTATATTTCCAAATGTACAGATTGACCTGCTACTTGAGCTACTGCTGCTAACACAGTACGAATTGCTTGGATATTACGTCCTCCACGACCATATACTCGCCCTTTTTCTGGTTCATCAAAAGCCAGACGAATCCAAGCTTTTGCTTGCCGGGGGTTAACTTCACAGTCCACTCGTAAAGACTGTGGTGACTCTAGAAATGGCTCAATTAAAGACCTAACTATTTCAGCATAATCAGGATTCGGTGACTGTGGGTTATTCCTCAGACTCGCTAATTGTTGCTGTTGCAGTTGACTCACTGTCACTGGTTTCGTTGGTTTCGGTATTGGCAGTTGCTTCAGTATTGGTAATGGTTTCGGTCGATTCTGCATGGGAAACTGATACATTTGCTTGGGTGTTAACTCCGATTCTGGATGATTCAAGGACATTGGCTTTTCTCAATATGTCACGCACTGTATCTGTTGGTTGAGCACCTTGTTCAAGGCGTCTTGTAATTGCTGGTACATCTAATCTTGTTTCATCTGTTCTGGGATTATAAAAGCCGAGTTCTTCTAGTGGACGGCCATCACGACGGGAGTCGCTATTCATTGCTACTATCCGGTAGCTAGTCTCCCGTTTTTTTCCATATCGCTTTAATCGCAGTTTGATCATTTCGAGTAATTATACTCCTGTTTGGAATTATAAGCTATTGTTTCATCTTGATACTCCCCACGATGAAGTGCGGGGATTCTTAAGCAATCCCAAAATGGACTCTTAAAGGCATTATCAAACTGCCTATATTAACTCCTTTAAGAGAAAATCTTAAATTTGTTATATTTCAGAATATTACCTGCACCATTAACGTCGGCATTTACTAATAAGCCGTTTTGGGTTCGATATAAACCCCGTTCAATTCGCTTTCCTGTTTCGCTCCGCGACATAAAACGCGAAGCGTGTCCGAAGGACTTAGGTTTCGAGCTATCGGGTTTTTCACCAATTTTTGGCAAGAGGTCATCATCTAAAAAGCTCGCCTGTGAAGTATAAGACTCTTCTGTTTCCACAAATTCTATTCCATTTGTTTTGCATAACTGGTTGATGCCTTCTTTGAGTTTCGCAGTGGGGATTTGTACCAACTTTTTGCTGTTTTTTCCTCCAATAATTATACCATCTTTTTGCCCCTTATTCCATCCAAAAATAATCCTGCCAATTCTATATTTTAGACAATGATTAACTACTAATTTTGCTCTTTTATTCACCGCATCTCTCATTTGGCAATTGCGTTTTTCTGTGATGTTAGCTAACTTTTTTGACCAAAATCCTTGAGGCTTGTTCTCATTAATTTTTGCCATCTATTTGTTGTACCATTGGTTAACTGATTTTAAATGTCTGCCACTCACTCATAATAAAACTCGTTCCTACATTGCTCAGACAAGCTAACCAATTGTCAGCATCACGATCTATACCAAGAACTTTCTCTTTGTCCAGAGCATCCTGTTGCTCTATTTCTAATTTATACACCCACTCAACATTAAAAAAATTATTACGAGGTCTAATCCTGATTTCTCTAATTTTTTTAAAGTCAATATTTTTGGGAAAATTAAACAAAAAACAATCTACTTTAAAGGTAGATTTAACTTTTTTGCCCACAGGTACTCTGACCTGATTTTTTTTTAAATTATATCTTGTTTGGGATAAGTTATAACTGCTAATCCTCAATTTTTTTCAGTATCTCGGAAGCTGAGGTTTGTTTGACAATTCTCCTACTAAATACTGGTGAGAAAGATATTTGTACGAGTAAAAAGATTGTGCCACTTTTCTGAGAGTTTGTTGTGCGGCTTGAGAATGAAGAAATTTATAATGAAAATTTCACTTTAACTGTTTCTCTAAATCATATTTATCTGTTATCTAGCCCAATTTAAAGTACCATTGACCTACCAAATAAATCCCACAATTTATAAGTTGATTTGCTCTAGTATACATATACTCCAAAAAAGGAAGAAGTTGGGGATTTTTGATTAAATCTTATTTATATCCATACAATTTACTTCACCTCCTTTTTTTGATAATAGAATAGTAGATGATATTATAGCATACTAAGTCTATTATCTGCCACTTGAAAACAGAAAAAAGCAACTCTAGAAGAGACTTACTCTAAACCCATTTTTTTGTAATCTAGGCAACATTTTGATATTTATTGTCAAATCTACAGTTTTTTACTAGGTATTCTTTACTCTTGCAGTCCATTCTCTTAAAGTTGCCCAAAGCCCTTTTTCTTTTTCTGCTTCTTTTTCTTTTTACCACTACCCATACCTTGTTGGTTACGCCAACCAGGAGGTGTTTTACCTCCAGGCATACCAGGCATTCCCATTCCAGGCATACCAGGCATCCCCATTCCAGGCATTCCACCTTGGCCCATCTGCTGCATCAGCGATCGCATTCTTTGGAAGTCACTCACCAGTTTACTCACATCTTTCTCAGCATAACCTGAACCACCTGCAATACGTCGTCGTCGGGAAGGAGATTGTGCTAAAAGTTCCGGGTTTTGGCGCTCTTGGCGTGTCATAGAATTAATCATAGACTCACAGCGTTTTAACTGAGTTTCTCCCTGCTGCAACTGATCGTCACTTATTTTATTCATTCCTGGAATTAATTTCATAATTCCTCCCAGGGAACCCATATTCTTCATCAGTCGCGTTTGTTTCAGGAAGTCGTTAAAGTCAAACTTAGCTGAGAGGATTTTCTCTTGCATTTTTTCAGCATCAGCTACGTCAAACTCTTCCTGAGCTTTTTCTACCAGGGTAAGTACATCTCCCATCCCCAGAATCCGAGAAGCCATTCTTTCTGGATAGAAAGGTTGTAGGGCTTCTACTTTTTCTCCCACCCCTACAAATTTTATCGGTTGACCAGAAATTCGACGGACTGATAAAGCTGCCCCACCTCTTGTATCCCCGTCCATTTTTGTCAGGATTGCCCCTGTTATCCCAATTTGGTCGTTAAAGGTACGGGTCAATGTTGCCGCCTCTTGACCAGTCATTGCATCTACTACTAGCAAAGTCTCCTGGGGAGCAACTGCTGCTTTAATTTTAGCAAGTTCGGCCATCATATCTTGGTCTATCTGTAGCCGACCTGCTGTATCTATAATTACTGTATCTATACCATCTGCTTTGGCCTGCTCTACTCCTTTTTGAGCAATTTCTACAGGGTCTATATCTGTACCTAATTCAAATACGGATACATCTATTTGTTTACCTAGGGTAACTAACTGGTCAATAGCAGCCGGTCTATATATATCAGTAGCTACTAGCAAAGCACTCCGGTTCTGCTTGCGTAAATGTAAGGCCAACTTAGCTGAGGCTGTGGTTTTCCCTGTTCCCTGTAAACCTGCCATTAGGACAATAGTTGGTGCTTGGTCAGCTTTTGCTAAGGGAGTGTTTGTTTCTCCCATTACCTGTGCTAGCTCATCATGGACTATTTTGATGAACTGTTGGTCTGGTCTTACTCCTGTTAATACATTTGCTCCTTCGGCCTTGGTACTGACCTCGGCTATAAAGTCTTTCACAACTTGTAAATTTACATCTGCCTCTAGTAGAGCACGACGTACTTCTCGCAGAGCGTCTTGGATATTGGAGTCTGTAATTTTGTCTTGACCCCTTAGTTTTTTCCAGGTTACTTCTAAGCGGTCAGCAAGGGCTTCAAACATATAGCAATTTCAGCTAGCTAGTAGTAGTTGTTTATTATATATGATGATTTGACAACTTTTTGTATTTTTTTCCTAATTTTTTGCAGTGTTTATCTTTAATTTGGGAATTACCAGCTTTATTGTCTTGGTTAACTACTTTTTATTTTTGATGTATTGCTCATACCAAAACTTAACAATATCTACTTTGATTCATGCCTTGATCTTGTTTCCACAGGGTTAATCTTTAACTGTAACCTATTTTCCGATCAAACACTTACACAATTTATCTTTTGGCTTTTTTCCTGCCAATCTAATTTTTTCTATATCTTAATAATTAAGTATTTTAGTAGGTTTTCTGACCCTTTAGTTGACAGTTAAATTTTTTTAGAAAAAAAAATTAGAGTTGAGAGTATATAATAGCCAATCTAACTATTTAGACTAGAATAAAGTTTAGGATAACACAATCCTAACAATTTGTAAACCTAAGTATACCATTGATCATGCATTCATACTGCTTGGTAAGAAATACTTTACACTTTTGTCTTTTTCCTGAATTTCCTCACATCTACCGGATTGATTAATTATCAATTATCCATTGCTAATAAATAGTATTTAAGCTATTCATTCTGACCGAAAAATTTTGGTTTCAAGCCTCCTCTTTCAAGAGGATAACAGAAACAATATTCGGTATTTTCAAGCCTCCTGGTTTCCTAGGTCATGGTGCGCAAACAGCAGGAGGTACTGAATTGCGCAGTTCCTCCGTTTACGCAGCATTCCGCAGGGAAGGAGGCTAACTGAAATGACTCCTGACTAATGAGTTTCAAAAACAGTCTAACTATTTGTAGTAAACATTAATCAAATTGGTATAATCTCTATGCTGTAGTTAAATATTAATAATTCCCATAGTTTGATTGATATTTATACTAGCTCACTATTCAATTCCTATTCTCAAAATGTAAGCATTCAGCTATTAGCAGTCAGCAAGCCTCCTGCGGAGGAACTGCGTTAACAGCCAATAATGAAATAATGAATAATTCAATTCTTTCTCAGGTTAAAGGAGTATACTTTAGTAGTAACTTTGAATTCTCCTTAAAGACTATTTCTTTTTTTAAAATAATCAGATAATGAGTTAATAACTTATAGCTGATTGCTGTTAGCTGACGGCTGAATGCTTACCTCAAAATTTTGTTGTGTCATAGAACTTACAATTTTTGACACCAGATATTTTTGATGGTAGATTAATGTATCATCACTCATACTACTACACCTAAAAATAAACTATACCCCTACCACCCAATGAAACTAGAAGAACATAAGTTTATTCGCTATTTTGAACCAGAGCAAGCTGCACAAATTTCCCAGATTGCTATTATTAAAAAATTTATTCCGCAAGAGATTATTTTTGACGAAGGTGATGATTCAGATGCTTTATTCTTAGTTCTAGAGGGTGAAGTTAAAGTTAGTAAAAAAAGCAGTGAAGGTAATAATTATGTTGTGATTACATCAGTTGAATCAAATGGTTATTTTGGCGAATTAGGGATTATAGATCAACAGCCAAGGAGTGGTAGGGTAGTTGCATTTAAGGAAACAACTGTAGCTAAAATTTACTATGACTCTATAATAGATATATTAGCTAATACAAAAGGGGATGTTGTTTTAAAAATATTAAGTATTTTATCTCAAAGACTGCGCACCGTGACGACTGAATATGTCAATCAATTGGCTTATAAAGAAAAAATGACTTTGATTGGAGAGATGGTCAATACTATTATTCATGATTTTAGAAGCCCTTTTACTGGCATTCAATTATCAAGTTCCATGTTAAAAGAACTCCATCCAGATCGGGAAAGTCAAGAGTGGTGTGATTTAATTTCTATGCAAGTTCAGAGAATGTTAAATATGGCGGAAGAAGTGCTTGCTTTTTCTCAAGGAAATACAAAATTATACTCTCAGCAAGTTGACATCGCCAAGCTATTACAAAACTTTAAAAAATTAAACCAGGTTTATATTGATTCTACTTTTGTAGAATTGACAGTTTCTGTTGAAGAGGGTTTGAGCATAAATGCTGATGAAAATAAAATTAACCGTGTCTTACAAAATTTATTAGCTAATGCTGTAGAAGCTCTCAATCAATATGAAGGCAAGATAGAAATTAAAGCTCAGAGAAAAGATAAGTGGGTTGAAATTATATTTTCGGATAATGGAGGTGGTATTCCTGAAGAAATTAAGAATAATTTATTTGAAGCTTTTGTAAGTTATGGAAAACAGGGTGGCATAGGGTTAGGTACTGCTATTGTGAAAACAATTGTTGATGCTCATGGTGGAGAGATTTTTTTTGAATCAACTCTAGGCAAAGGTACAACTTTTTATCTTCGTTTTCCCTTAGTTGTTTAAGGAAGAAGAAAGAAAGAAGAAGGAAGAAGGAAGAAGGAAATATATGAGCCTATAGATTAATACATTTCAATTAAATAGGACTTGCTGAATTAATCTAAAAGAATTGATAAATAAAGGGAGTTACCTTTTTTGGGTAGAAAAAAAATGCGTTTGTTTCAGCCGAAAACGCTCAAAAAATTACTATTTTAGGCTAGCTATGGCAGAAAAATCAAGGAATAATTATTCCTCCTACTTTCTCTATCTTCCCACACTCCCTAAACTTCCCAAACTCCCACCCCCTAGACTCTGCTTTTTTGAGCAAACCCTAAATATTTTTTTGGCAGTTATAAAAAATGAATAATTCTTTCTAAGCCTAAATAAGTTTAGTTTGACAATAACTTTTAATTTTATCAATTTTTCAATTGCTTTTAGGGAAAGATAAAGATATAAAGCTTCTCCTTTTAAGGATAAAAAAAGTGCTACAATATTTCCTTATATTAAATTTCCTCACGGTTGTAACCAGAGGTAATTATCAATTAATAAACTCCTCCTCTTCTCAAAAGTTGACAGCTAATAGCTGATGGCTGAATGCTTATATTTGAAGAAATAAACACTAATATTTATTGCTAAATCTTGAATTTTAACTTGCGATTTAAAATAAGGTGACTGACCATTTTGACGATAATTTTACACTTCCATCTGCTGATATTAAAACTAATTCTACAGACACAGAAAATGGTTTATCTATAGCAGCTTTAAGAAAACAAGCAATTCAAAAAATTTGTTCTAATTTGCGGCCAGGACAACAACAAATGGCTGACTGGGAAGGGGGACCTTTGGCAGTATCGGCAGTTCCTGGCGCAGGAAAATCTTATGGCATGGCAACTGCAGCAGCTTTGGCAATTGCTCGTTATCAATTACATAGTTACTATCAATTAATTGTTGTTACTTTTACTCGTTCAGCAGCTACTAATATTAGGGTTAAAATTCGGCAACAATGTTTAGAGGAATTATCTTTACCTAAAGGCAGTTTTGAAGGCAGTTTTGTTGTTCATACTTTACACGGTTTGGCTTTAAGCATTGCCCTACGTCATCCTGAATTATCTCAGTTAGATTTAGAAAATTCTAATTTAATTTTGCCTACTCCTAGTAATAAGATAACTCGTAGTTGTGTAGAAAATTGGATTGCTAATAATCCGAGACTTTATCAACTTTTAATTGAAGGCAGTCAGTTTGATGGAGAGGAAACGGAACGTTTAAGAAGGCAGTCAGTTTTACGCACTGAAGTATTACCTCAATTAGCTTGGAAAGCAATTCAACAAGCAAAAAGTTCTGGTCTTAAACCTGAAGATTTATGGCGACTAAGAGAGAAAGCAAATGATAATTATCAAGTTTTGAATATTGCTGCTAGTTTATATCAAATATATCAGGAAATATTGAGGGAACGTCAATTAATTGACTATGATGAAATGATTTTGGCAGCTTTACGAGTGTTGGAAAATGAAGGTGCTAGAAAAATGTGGCAAAAGCAAGTATTTGCTGTGTTTGAGGATGAAGCTCAAGATTCTACACCTTTGCAAATTAAATTATTGGGAATACTTGCTACTTCTAGTGAAAATAATGATAGTAATTTAGATTTTAATTCTATTGCTCAAAAAGAAAGATTATCAAAATTAAGTCATCTAAATTTGATGCGTGTGGGAGACCCGAATCAAGCAATTAATTCCACATTTACTCCAGCAGATCCAATAGATTTTCGGCGATTTTGTGAAGACTGCGAACAGTTAGAAAAATTGGCAGTTATGCAACAAGCAGGTCGTAGTTGTCAGATAATTATTGATGCGGCTAATTTTGTTTTGAAGTGGGTAAATAATTCAAAATTAGCAGGAAAAGAAAAACCTTTTCGAGACCAAAATATTCATCCTGTAGAAGTTAAAGAATCGGGAAATAATAATAATCCTGTAAAAGCTAAAGAATCAGAGAATAATAATAATCCACCAGCTACTGGTAATGGTTTGGAAATATATGAACCTAGAGATATTTATCAAACACTTGAATTAATGGGTAAACGGATAATTAATGTGTTTAAAGAAAATCCCGAAGGTAAGTTTGCTGTATTAGTAAGGGAAAATAAACAAGGTCAATTTATTGCAGATACTTTTAGTAATCCTGGAAAGTATGGAGTCGATCTAAATTTAGAAAAATATTGTATTAAAATACATGATGTTTCTCAAGGGGCGCGTCACTCTCAAATTCCGGCAGAAATATTAGCATTAATACAATTTATTGACCGCCCTCATTCTCCAGATTATTTAAAATCTGCTTTGAAAGTTTTAGGCGATCGCCACTTAATTCCTCAGCAAGATTATAATAGTTTTGCTTCTCAATTAGAGCAATTTCTTTACCCTGGTCCTCTCGATCCATATCAGTCAGAAAAGGTGCGTAAATGTCGTGATTTTTGTCGTAATTTACTCAGAGCAAAATCTGAATTACCTTTATATCAGTTAATTTCTTTTTTGGCTTTGGCATTAAAATATGAACAGTCAGATTTGGCAACTGCTGATAAGTTGGCTGAAAGAGTTGCTAAACAAATTACTGGTAATAGTTCGATGAATGCCATGTTAGAAGTGTTAAGTGAAATTGTAAATTCTGAAAGATTTGAATCTGTAGAAGTGGAAGAAAATGCAGAACAATATTACACTCGTCCTCAGCAACTTACTATTATTACTATGCATAAAGCTAAGGGGTTAGATTGGGATTTTGTCTTTCTACCTTTTTTGCATGAAAATATAATTCCTGGTAATTTACGAGTTTTACCCCAGGCTAATTTTTTGGGAGATTTTGACTTAGCTGAAGTTGCAAGGGCACAAATTCGCGCGAGTTTGCAAGGCGAAAATTTACCAGATATTTCTACAGCTTGGGAACAGGCCGGATATTTAAAAATGGCTGAAGAATTTCGGTTATTATATGTGGCAATGACTAGGGCAAAAAAGTTATTGTGGATGTCTGCTGCTAAACAAGCACCTTTTACTTGGAATAAACCAGAAAATTTACAAGTACAAAAACCTTGTCCGGTTTTACCTGTTTTAAAGGCTGAGTTTCCGGAGAGTATTAGGTAATATCAGGCATAATAAATATTTGCTACAAATGCTAAGTCAGGAAGAAGGAAGAAATATTTAATAAAAAAAGCTGACGGCTGTTTGCACAGAATTTCCCACTAAATGCTTACGGAATAATTAATAATTAAGAGTTGATAGTCAATTAATTATTCATTCAACATCTTGGTTTAAAGCCTCCCCTTTTAAGGCGATAAATCAAAAATTTTCCTTTTAGTCAATCCCCTTCTTTATAAGAAGGAGTAATTATTAATTATTAATTGTTAATTGTATTCCTAGGTCATGCTGCACAAACGGCTGTCGCCGACATGAACATTGTTTGCTGAAATTATTAGATGTTTTACAGAAGTTGGGAATAGGGAAAATAAGTATATAAAATATAGAGGAAAGAAGATTTTATTTTTATAATTGCTGCCTGGTGTATTGATAATTTATGAAGTAGGTTTTGATTAATAGCAATTTGACAAATAACTAATAGAATTTGAGATTTGGGAAACTTGATTCTTCATATTCCCGACCTTTTATTTAGGTGCTATTTTAAACTTACTACCTCTACAGGTTTTTTGAACAATTAACAATCTTTTTTCCAGATTTTATAAGTGGGTTTTTTGGCGGATTTAATTTTTATTAAAAAAAATTAAAATTTATTGCTTTTAGGGATAAAAATAAAT
>JBCDJM010000216.1:0-13219 GCA_038747755.1 Cyanobacteria bacterium P01_H01_bin.35 | reverse complement strand
TGTATTGGTTTGTGTGTTGTAATTTAGCTGAGGCTTCCTCTAGAAGAGGGGGCTATTTTTTTGGTCTCTAACTATTATGATGTGAGGAATTTGGTGTAGCTTTACCAAAAGTTCATCAAACTACTGAGTATCTTTACTGAATCTTTATATAAAATTACGGAAATACCTGTTAGTATATGAAATATAGATAAATAAAAGAAATTAAGTCTTCACGGAATTATATTTAATTATTTATTGTATTGGTTTGTGTGTTGTAATTTAGCTGAGGCTTCCTCTAGAAGAGGAGGCTATTTTTTTTGGTCTCTAACTATTATGTGGCGAATATTTTGTGGAGATTACTGATTTAATATATTGCAATGAGAAATATACCTTAGAGACCTTAATTATCGTCCAATGGCCATAAATATTATGTACTTTGACCAAGACTTCATTAAATTACTGAGTATCTTGATCAAATCTTGATATAAACTTACGGAAATACCTGCGGGTATTATGTATCTACCTCATAGATCAATAAAAAATTAAGTCTTCAGGCAGTTTATTTAATTATTTATTGTAATTTAACTCTAAGTTTCTCTAGAAGGGGGTATTTTTTTGTGGCTATGAACTATAAATTTAGCTAGTTCCAAATCCTCCGTTAAAAAGGTAGTTTCTTCAATCGTTTTAACTACGCCTTTTGTCTTACCCTCATAATTAAATGAGAGATATTATAGATCGCCCAATTTAATATAATCTATTGGTAGCGATCATCTAATAATGTCAAAAGTTTTATCTGAACAATTGACAATCTCAGTTGTTTATGATATTAGATATAATCTCTGGAAATCTACGCTAGTCCATTGAGGCGAACGATACTAATGGATGAATTATTTAAAAAAAAACGTCTCATTATAAAATTTACTCTAATTGTTTTCGGAATTGTTATTATTCTGACAAGTTATATCAGAATAGTATATTCTGCAAATTCTTTTGACCACGAACAAACAGAAAAAATTGCTCAAATTAGAAATATAGAAAAACTCCAGGTTGCTAACCCTTCAGATTCACAATTAACTGAAAAAAGTCAAGAATATGATGTTATTAAATTACAAACTAAATTAAAGGAAAAAGGTTACTACGTTGGAGCTATAGATGGAGTTTACGGTGAAGAAACAGGGGTAGCAGTTTATAATTTTCAGATTAGTTTAGGATTGACAGCAACAGGAATAGTCGATAGTAAAACCTGGAATTTTATTAAAGGGAATACTGATAGTTTTTCTCAAGATTCTTTATCAGTAAATTTACTCTCACCAGACATACAAAAAATTATTGACAGAGGTAAGTTAATTGTTGCTATGACAGAGTATGATAATTCACCTTTTTTTGTGAAAAATGAAAGGGGTGAATTGGAAGGATTAGATATAAAAATTGCTCAAGGTTTAGCGCAAGGTTTAGGGGTTGAAGTTGAACTAAATCGTAGCGCTAAAACCTTTAATGAAGCAGTTAAAATTGTGTCTCAAGGTGCAGCAGATTTAGCTATTTCCAAACTTAGTCAAACTCTGAATAGAGCCACAAAAATTTCTTTTTCTCATCCTTATGTTACCATGCGTCAGGGGCTGTTACTTAACCGTATACAATTAACTAAAGCTGCTAAAAATAAAGATACAGTAGAATTTTTAAGAAACTTTGAGGGAAAGATAGGAGTGATTAATGGTTCCTCTTATGAAGGATTTGCTAAACAAAAATTTCCCAAAGCTACAATCGTTACTTATGCGAGTTGGGAAGATGTGATTAAAGGTGCAATTAAAGGAGATATATTGGCAGCGTATCGGGATGAATTAGAAGTAAAAAAGATTATTATAAACCAACCAAATGTGGCTTTAAATTTTCAAACTGTTGCTCTTAAAGATACTCAAGATCCTATAGCGATAGCTCTACCCTGGTCTAGCAATCACTTATTAAAATTTGTCAATTTATACCTAGAAATTACCAATACTGATTATACGGTTAATAGTTTATTGAGTGAATATTCTGAGTTATTAGAAAAATCTAGTTTGGATAAATTTCAATAAAAACTTTTATCATTTTCATTATGATTAAAAACAAAGGATTTAATGGATTTAATTTTTATTCATTAATCAAGATATTGCGCAATCCATGGTCTATTCTTCCAGGGATTTTACTGGGATTATATTTGGGAATTTTTCAAAAGAATCTTAGTCTGATTTTAACTCCTTATGGAAATCTATATCTTGAGTTATTGAAAATGTGTGTTTTGCCATTATTATTCTCGGCAATAACTATGAGTGTAGGTAGACTAATAAGTAGTAATGAGGCTAGTGAATATGTCAAACGTATTTTAATTGTATTTTCAATTGGATTGGTTGGCGTAAGTACAATTGCAGCTATCGTTACAGCATTCACTAATCCGGGAGGAAATTTAGATGATTCAAGCTTAACAGCTTTGGGTGTAATTGTTAACAAATCGGAATTAGATTTGGAGATATCTCTTAGTAGCGATATTATTCAAGATGTCGTTGATAAACAAACAACTTTAATATCTTTTTTATTTAATTTAGTTCCTGAAAATATTTTTGCATCTTTAAGTGAGGGTAATGCTCTAGAGACGCTTTTTTTTGCCATTGTTTTTGGTGTGGCAATGGGATATCTGAAAGAATCTCATAAAGAGGATGTATTTAATCTTTTAGAAATGGTATTTAAAAGTTCTAAAAAGTTAATTGATTGGATAATTTTATTCTTACCGATGGGTTTGTGTTGTCTTTTAGCTACCCAAATAGCCACGACAGGTTTTGGTATTTTAGCTGCGATGAAAAATTTTGTAATTATTTCAATTTTATCATTTTTTATTATTTATATAGTTAGTACAGTTGTTGTTTGGCAAAAAGCGGGTTGTTCTTTGTGGAAAGTTTTGATTAGTTTAAAAGAACCGACAATTTTAGCTTTGGCAACTCGAAGTAGTTTTACTTGCTTACCTTCTTCTATTTCTGCTTTAACTGAATCCCTAAAATTCGACAGGCAAACAGTTAATTTAGTCATTCCTTTAGCAATTACAGTTTGTCGATTTGGTCCGGTTGCTTATTTTGCAACTACTTCTGTTTTTGTCGTTCAACTATATAATCATCAATTAAATTTATCGAGTTCCATAATTATTATTATCGCTTCAATTTTAGCTGGTATGGCAACAGCAGGAGCAACAGGAATTTTAACTTTAACCCTGTTGGATTTAGTATTGCAACCTTTGGGTTTGCCACTAGAAGCAATACTCGTACTGTTAATTGCCATTGACACAATTATCGATCCCTTCAGAACTTTGGGGATTGTTCACACCGGAATTGCTGCCACAGCAGCGATCGCCGATTATAAGCAATCGCCAAAATTTACCTCTGAACCTCAGACATTAGAAATCTAAAAAAGAGGGAGGAGTAAGAAGTCAGTAGGTAGGGACGTTGCATGCGACGTCCGTACAGAGTCAGGAGAAATGGGAATAATAGAGGTGGCAGTAGGAAGAATAGTCCCTTAATTTTTCTACTATATTCGGCCTTTAATGCTAACTTTTTGAACATTTTAGAGTTAAAAGCTTGCACTTTTTACAGACCTAAAAAGGTTAAAACCTTTACCCAATTATTAATTATTAATAATTAAATAATTCTGGTTTAAAGCCTCCCCTTTTAAGGGGAAAAAAAGAAATGATATTTCCCGATATTCAATCAAGAACGGTTTTAACCAGAAGTAATTATCAATTATCAATTATCCATTATCCATTATCAATTAATGAACTATCAATCCTTTTAGATTTTAATCAGCAAACCCTATTTAGGTGTAATAATAGGAATTTCTTGATGACCAAATGCTAAATCTAAGGTCAGATTTGCGAGAATATCAAGGGGATCGATATCAATGAGGGCATTGCATTTGAGTTTCTTCAACACCACTGATATCTCTGTACAACCAGCAATCACTAATTCTGCTCCTTGCTCCTCTAACCATGTCATAGCATTATCTAAAATTGAAATTGGTTCTGGTAAAATTTCGATTCCTGTTGCCTTAATTCCCCAAACAGGATTGTAAATTGCATTCATCACATTCTGTTGTAGTTGTGAGTCTAATGGTGGTGCAATCACATTTAACCCTAAAGCACTTAAACTATTGTGATACAGTTTAGCTTGCAATGTTCCTGTTGTTGCTAAAACACCAACCCGTTGAGATTCAGGATAATAACTTTTAATAAATGCTGCAGTCGTATTCATCAGATGAATCCAGGGAATATCTAATTGAGGTTGTACCTTTTCATAAAATCCATGAGCTGTGTTACAGGTAATCACCAAAAAATTAGCCCCTGCCATTTGTAACATTTTCCCGTATTTAACTAACCAAGGAGTACAGTCTGGCAGTTTTCCCAATAAGCTTTGAGTCCGATCAGGAATATCAGTAGCATTAATTAAAATCCAAACCGGATAGTCGCGATCGCTAACAGCACCTCGCTCTGCATTAAAAGCAATTAACCGACGTTCAAATTCAATATGTGCCAGTGGACCTACTCCCCCGATAATTCCAGGAATTGCCTGTTGCCGAATCCCTTGTTTCATAATGTAATACTAATTCACTTTAGAGATGTCACAAATAGTTTCATGCCTTAGATGTGAAATAATTTCCTGAAATTACTGTAGCGTCAAAATTTTGAGTCTGTAAAATCTTACTTTTAACTTTTAACTTTTAACTTTTGACTTTAGTGAAACTGTATTAAGATGCTAACTCAAGAACAACCTAAACTCTCGCGAGTTTCCACTCCTGTAATGGAATTCTTTCCTGAAGCTGTTTTACACATTAATTTTATTTGATAGCGATCTACCAATGCTCCAGAAAAATCTGCTCCTGTCACGTCTGCATTCCGGAAGGTGCTACTCATCAACATAGCATCTGTAAAAATAGCATTAGTTAAGTCAGTTTCATCGAAGCTAACTCGATCTGCAAAAGTCTCAGTAAAATCTGCTTCTCTTAAGTTAGCTCTCAAAAAGTCTCCTTTAGTAATAATTGTGTTTTGCAGATTTGCACCTTGAAAATTTGCACCCCACATTGTTGCACCTGCAAAGGAGGTTCCCTGTAAATCTTTGTAGGAAAAATCTCGATTGTTTAAGTCTGTGAGGGTATAGTTAACATTATTTTCTTCTGCTTGAGTTGGATAGATATTTATCATCCAAAAACCTGCTAGTGTTAGAATTAATACAAATATCGAAATTGCTTTTTTGACCATTAGAATAACTACTCCAAAAATTGAATATAACTGAATAATTAAATATAGCAAATAATATGCAAATTCAAGGAAGTTATTTCAGTTATAGCGCTACGCGCTAGGGAATAGGGAATAGGGAATAGGGAATAGCAGATTGTGAAAAGGTTTTAGGATTTAGAAATGTCCTAACCTTAATGCGTAGTGCTATATCAGTACCTCTACCTGTTTGCGCAGCATGACCTAGGAAAGCCAGAGGCGTGAAATACTTAGGGTTTGCTGAAAAAGTCTTTTTTAAGGAGTAGGGGAGTGGGGGAGTAGGGGAGTAGGTAGGGACCTGGTATACCGAAATGAAAAGCGCTGTAAAGCTTGTAGTTGGGCTTTAGCCCTATCTACAGTTCAACTACAAACAAAAACTTTTTTATCACTGATTATCCGGACATAATATAATACCAATTTCATAAAATATTGCTACAGTCACAACACACTTAACTGGGAACGCTTAACTGGAAACAGGGGCAGAAAAACATCATAAAAAACAGGAAAAAAGGTGGGTTTTGATAATTTATGGAATTTATATTTTTTTATTGTAGGAATAAATCAAAAATTCAGATGTAACTACCTTTTTTGAAAATGGTATAATAGTTAATTATTAATTGTTGAAGACTTTGCTCTATTTCTCTTATTTTTAAACATTAAACCACCTCCGAACATTCCGAATGTCAATAAACCTATTATTGAACTGGGTTCAGGTACTCCCACTTCCTTAGTAACTTTACTTGATAAAAAACTATTTCTCACTGGTTGCGCTAATGCTGCTGATCGCAAACTAATTTGTGGTTCACTCTGCCAAAATTCTGCCGTTGGTATTTGGAAATTAACTGTTTCTTGATTAAATCCACCTAGTTCAAATGTATTATTAAACAACTCAAAAGCAGTTTCATAAATATCAATACTTTCCTGAAACAAAGGAGCTATATTTTGATTGCCAATTACAGGTAATTCTAAACCTAATTCCCCTGCCAGAAAATCTAAACTAAAATCAATACCTAAACTGGTAGAGTTGCTAAACAAGGCATTAAAATCAATAAATGCTTCTATTTCTAGAAAATCCCCTACATTATCGGGCATAATTAAGGAAATTTCATCTCCAATATTAAAGTCTATCATTGTGTTATCTTCTAACTTCAATATAGCTGGTAATGTGCTGGTTAAAGAAAAATTTTGCAACATTGATAAAGCCATTGCTACTTCTATATCAAAAAGATTGTAGGAGAAGCCAAGATTCCCAAAAATTCCTAAATCTAATTCTTGGTTTTCTTGCAATGATGGTAATCCCAATAATAGGCTAGCTAAACCATCTAAATCTATGGCAGCTTTCAGAAATTCATCTTCTCCAGATGAAGTTAGTTGATTGTTGAGAGAATTTTCAGACTGAAATCCAGTTGTATTAACTTGAGGTAAGCTAATATTAAAACCTCCGAATTTTTCATCTAGTTGTAAATTAATATTATCCTCATCTAGATTTACTAGATTAATTTTTTCATCAATATCAAATCCGAAATCTAGTTGATTTCCAGGTTGAAGATTTACTCCTGTAGCTACATCAAATATTAAATCTAAATTGTATGCAGCATTAATACCTTTTGTCGAGAAACTAGCATTATCAGCAAAAGAAAAACCAGATTGAATTGTCAATATTTCTCCTGCTTTTACAGATGTATCTGGAATCTCAAAAAATAAATCAATTGGAATTAAAGCATCAACAATACCACCGTTCAAATTAAAATTATTTTGTAAACCTAATTTCCCTTCTGTAAAAGCATTCAAACCTACGTCTAATTGTTCAATTTGTGGCCAAATACAAACACCCCAAACTTTCCTAGCACAACCAGTATTTTGAATCAGAGAATAGTTTTCTGCTATTGACTCATCCCACTCGACTGCAAACAAACCACTTTCACCACCCCAACTAAAATTACCGTTTTCCTCACCCCAAATATTCTGATTTGATGTCGCAAACTCTAAATCAAATTTGAGGGTTGTAGCTAATGTCACATTGGGTAAGGCGATCGCTGTAATACTAGCAACTACCACTGATACTATATTCTGAAGTAGTTTCATTTTTTCATACCTCTCAACACAAAGCTTTGATTCCAGCTTCTTTTTTCTGTTATTGAGGGTATGATATCCGGATAATTCTGATTACTTGAGATAAATTTATTTACTAGAAGCTCCTAGAAATTAAATACAACATATTTTTAATATAAAAAGCCGGTGAGGAGACTCGAACTCCTGACCGTTCGATTACAAGTCGAGTGCTCTACCAACTGAGCTACACCGGCAACGTCTTTTAATATAGCAAAGCTCAACCTATTTTGGCAACCCTTTTTTACTTTTAAATCAAATTTGTTTTAAATAGCTTAACAAGTCAGCCATTTCTTGATCATTAGGCTGGAATTGGGGCATAGGTGGTGTTTGGCCACTAACTACTTGGTTAATAATTGCCACATCCGACTTACGTTGGGAAATTCTTTCTAAACTCGGTCCGACCTGACTATCTGTAGGCCATTCGTGACAACCTGCACAGTTCATTTGAAAAATAGCGTGGCCTTTAACTGGATCTCCCTGGAGGGATAATACGTTTTTGCTATAAGGATCGGAAACCTGAAAATGATTAACTCCTAGGATTATAAATATGATTGCCAAGACGACAGCCAGACCAACTAAGCTAATCCACTGTAGTAGGGTTTCTTTTTTAGTGTCAGCAAGTTGGTTATCCAAAATCTCTAATATCTCAACAATTATTTACAAGAAAGTTTAATATCAATTAACATAGCTTAACAGTTTTAATCTTTTCCAGGCAAGATTTTTATGGAAAGTTAAAGATTTACAAATATCATATGGTCTAGAAAGTTTTAGAGGGGAACAGTTACAAAGGATTAATTAGGGTTTGCTGAAAAAAGCAGAGTGTGGGAAGGGTAAAAAGATAAAATCTTGTCTCAAAATCCTCTTTTTATGTAGCTTTTCCCTCCAAAAAGCTGGCATTTTTTTGACATAAAAAGGCTAACACCTTTGCCTGTGAATGCTTTGAGAGTTCATTAGCTAGACCTAATTAAGCCTTGACAGATTAACTCGTAATATGCTCTAGGGTTAATCTAAATTTTAATCTACTATATTATTTATATTTTTGATTTCTATTTTGAAAAGTTGGTGCAGTATAGTAATCTGCGCATAGGTTGTGGGTAATTAAAAAGTAAATAAAAAACTTGAAACTCCCACCAGATGAGCTGTAGCAATAGTGCCTCTGTTGGTGCCCATTCCCAAGCGATTCCGTTGGGCGGATCTCCCGACTTGAAGGAACTGACGTTTGCGTCTATGGCCGACGCGGCGTCGCACCGCTGTTGCTTAAAAAGCAGTAATATTATGTCCCGATGAACAGTTATAAATAGATTCGGTCAAAATTCAGAATTTAGAATTTAGAATTTCCTAGGTCATGCTCCGCAAACAGAATGTAGGAGGCAGAAAGAAAGTATTAGGAGAAAATTTATTTATCACTAATTAACCGGACATGATATAAGATTTTTGCTACGAATATATTAGAGGATTGCTATAGTTATCCGCTCTTAGTCCTAAGGCCACCAAAAGATATTAAGCCTAGCTTCAAAATAAGTAGTAATATTGATAGATAATAAATAACAAACAAAAATTTAATTAAAGGAGTTGGCTTCGTGGTAGAACCATTACTTTCTGGAATCGTACTAGGTCTGATTCTCGTAACATTGGCAGGACTATTTTTTGCAGCCTACCAACAATATAAGAGAGGCAACCAATTAAACATGGACTAAAATTATCTATAATTCAGTCCTGAAGAGAACGAAAGAAAGTCAAAGCTGTATTGCCATAGACTTTCTCTCGGCAAATTTCTAAGGTGGAAACTGATTTAATCGGCCATCTTTCGGGACTATGTTCCACTGCTAACTCCCTGGTTGGTGCTAGAAGTTGATATTGAGCGATCGCCTCTAATACTGGTTGATATAGATCGCTAGCATAAGGGGGGTCAAAATAAATTAAATCAAACTGCTGCCCTACCAGCACTTTTAACCGTTTCAAAACATCTCCTCGCAATACCTGAAATTCCTGGGATGAGCTGGCCACCAGTTGCCAGTTTTGGCGAATTATAGCACAAGCAGGGCCATATTGTTCGATGGCGATCGCTAAGGATGCTCCTCTACATAAAGCTTCTGCACCCATAGAACCTACACCAGCACAGATATCAAGCCATCGACATCCATCTATATTATTTTGCCAAATATTAAATACGGCTTCTCGCACCTTGGCCAAAGTTGGACGAGTTGCCATTCCTGGTAAAGTTTTTAACTGACGGTTTCCATATATTCTTAAATTCATATCAAAAAAGGGTTAGTAGCTTTTGTTTCAAAGCTACTAATTATGCTGAAATTTCACAAATATAGTAATATGATTTAACTTGTGAGATATTGAATAATTTTAGGCAACAGGGAATGGGGAACAGGGAACAGTAAAGAAAAAACATATACCTTAGTTAATAGACATAGGTGTGAAAAAGATTATAGACTTTTTGCGAGAGTAGGGATCACTTAATTGGGAATTTACTTTCACGAAAAAGATACGAAAAATAATTTTTTCACTGAATTTTACAACTCTAGCTTATCTTCAATAAAGAGTAAATTTATTTACTGGAGAAGTCTAATTTAATAACTGTTAGATTTGATAATTTTAAGGAACACCTCAATTGTTACATCTGATTCCTGATTGCTATAGAAATCCTAAATTGATTGTAATATTTTACCGCAGGGGTTTAGTTTTCAAATCCTTTTTTTTGGTTTGTATCCTAAACCTCTACAGTTTTTTTCGTAAGCATTTAGCTATTAGCATTCCGTAGGAAATGCTTAAGTTTTTTTTCGCAAATTATTTAGCATTGCTATATCATCTTCGCAGTTATTTTAAAGTAGTTAAGTGGCTATTTAAGTTTTTTACTGATGGTAAAATATTCGACTTTTCCAAACTTTTTTAGTATGGAATTTTGCCACAACTAATTTAGGATTGCTATAGTTATTTAGCTAACTAAAGCCAAATTTTTAGGAATAACTTTACTAACAAAATTTGACAAAATTTGTAACCCAATAGTAGAAGATTTTTCTGGGTGAAATTGTACTGCCATTAAATTATCTTTTCCTACTGCTGCAGTAACAGTTTGATTACCGTGAGTAACAGTTGCTGCTGTAACTTGAGAGTCTATGGGATCAACATAATAAGAATGAACAAAATATACCCAGGGTTGAGAACCTATTTCACTCCACAAAGGATGGTTTGACTGAGTAAATTTTAGTTGATTCCAACCCATTTGTGGAATTGTCAGACCAGGTTCAGATTTAAACCGACGTACTTTTCCAGCAAGTATTCCTAAACCTGCTTCTTTACCTTCTTCACTACTTTCAAATAATATTTGTAACCCTAAACATATACCTAAAAATGGTTTGCCAGAAGCAAGAATTTGTTTAATAGGTGTTTCTAAGTTGCGTGTTCTTAAATGTTGTACTGCTGGATCGAAAGACCCTACTCCTGGTAAAATAACTGCATCAGCTTGTTCTATTTCTATGGTCGAATCTGTAATTTTTGGGGTTGCTCCTGCTTTTTCTAAACCTTTACAAACGGAGTGCAAGTTACCCATATCGTAATCTATAACTGCAATGGTTGGCATTAATTTATTTTCCTTGTTTTGTGTTTATTAGCTTGTCAGCATTTAGCTATTAGCTATCAGTTATTAGGTGAACTTAACGAAGTCAGAAGTCAGAAGTCAGAAGTCAGAAGTTATTTTTGTAACGGGGATTAGAGCAAGACTCCAAACATAAGTAGCCGATCTTGGCGGGGTTTTAGACCCAATCCTGTTTGATAAATAAAGGCAATTTATGTTTCCCTCTTTCCTATTCTCTATTGCCTTCTAAGAGGAATTAGTCTCCCTGGAGAATTATAAAGTTATAAGTTATAAATAAAAAGGTCATTAGCTAAATGCTTACGTTAACTTTAATATTATAGTCAATAATTTAGAATTATTTCCAGGATTGACATTTTTTTTATTTTGTCTGAGTTTGAAGCATGAAAATTAAAGTTTTACTGACATCTTTTGATATTTGGAAACCAGAACATACATCTAATTCTTCTGATGATTTATTGGGTCTGATATCTCCTCAAGAATTAACTGATTATTCTCTAAGTTTTATCAGAAAATTGCCTGTTGATTCGGAAGTTGCTCCAAAAATTGTGATTTCTCAAATCGAAAAATTTCAGCCTGATATAATTGTTTGTTGTGGGATGGCAGAAAAACGGGAAATTCTGACAATAGAATCTCAAGCAAATAGTGGAGAAAGGGTGATGAAAACTTCTGTTGATTTGTCAAAGTTGGTGGTTGGTTTAGATGGAACTGAGATTAGTAATGATGCCGGAAAATTTGTCTGTGAAAATTTATATTATTCGGTTTTAAAGTATCTTGATGAAGGTAGGTTAAAAAGTAAGTGCATTTTTGTTCATGTACCTATATTAACCGCAGTTAATAGGGATGTAATTGTGGGAGATTTTCTGAAGATTTTGTCAAAAATATCTTGCTAAAAGTTTTCGGTATTCAGTGATTAAATATCTAATTTTAAATCACCAATAGCTAGTTAATTTGATTATTGATTATGAGATGTTGATGAGCGATCGCTTCTCACTTAATGAGTCAAATTATTAGTTAGTTAATTTCTGGCTAAATTTTCCTCAAATCAAATTTAGTCAGATTTAAAAGATTTATATTTTTGGGGATTTACTCTGAGTTGGAACCATGAAAATCAAAAGTTTACTCACATCGTTTGATATTTGGGAAATAGAACTGAGATTAATAATAATGCCAGAAATTTGTCTATTATTAACGGCAGTTAATAGGGATGTAATTGTGGGAGATTTTCTGAAAATTTTGTCAAAAATATCTGATTTTTAAAAGCCTTTATAATTCAGTTATTAAGTATCTAATTTTAAATCACCAATAGCTAGTTAATTTGATTATTGATTATTTAGATATTGGTGAGCGATCGCTTCTCACTTACTGATTAAAATTATCAGTCAGTTAATTTTAGGCAAACATGAAGTTAGTCCAAAAAAAATCAATCTGAGAAGCATTGACAAAAATTTGATGTCTTTGCTATAGTCTTTATCTAGATAGTATAGAATATTAGTGTCTATAGCCATTTGTTGGCTGCTGTCTCATCCATGGTAGATGTATATGCTTATTTGTCTATCCTGGTTTGTAATTAATTTCTAGTAAAGGTAGCGTCTTAGTGAGTAGGTAGTTAAAAAGATTGAGAGTTGATTCGTAAACTTAGCTGAAACCCTGATGTCAGGAAATACTTACAAATAATGGTTCTACTAAGCTATAACTTTCAGAATTCTTTCTTTACTAAATAGTAATTACAAACCAGGATAAACAAACAAGCATACACATCTACCATTGATGAGACATTAGCCCAACCTAGTGCCACTTAATATAGTGTTTACCTAGTTTGAGTGATTCTCATTTTATGAAATTCTCTGTAGAAAATTATCCCAATATTATTAGTGAGTCAGGAGTGACATTAGTTGTCACTACAGACTCCTATTTTTTGAGGAGTTTCTATCAAGAGATGGGAGTTTTTTGAGTCATAGACTATTAGCGCTATTGGTAAAAGATATCTGATGTTCTGATGCTGTTGTGTAAATTAATCAGAACAAAAAAAATGAAAAATCAACCTCTCTCTATCTCATTATATTGGGATTATCAAAACGTTCGTATTATAGCAATCCTAAATGATTTATGAAAAGTAGCCATACATGAAAATTTTGGGAAAATCAAAGGTTTGACGATGTGTAACCAGCTCAAACAAATATTTGATTAGAGTATACCATTTATAGCTTTTCACGAATATGCGGAGGATTGCTATA
>JBCDJM010000215.1:0-13233 GCA_038747755.1 Cyanobacteria bacterium P01_H01_bin.35 | reverse complement strand
GCTGAGACACTATATATAGCGTTATATAGGGTTCAAAAACTCTAACGTCTTAGATATGTAGTGTTTAGAACTAATTAGAGTTAATAATCAAAAATTTATTAAACAGAACTGAGGCTGAGGCACTATATGTAGCGTTATATAGGGTTCAAAAACTATGACGTCTTAGATATGTAGTGTTTAGAAATAAAAAATGTGTAAGTCTTGTTAAAGGGAGAATAGGGAATAGTAAAGAAGGGAAAACAGCATTAACATAGTAGCTTTTCTGACAACTTATAGACTAATTGTTATACTATGCCTTACTGAAAACTCAGTCATAGATTACTTTTGACTTACCTGTAGCGCACTGAAAACTCAGTCATAGATTACTTGTAACTTTTGAATGCATGACTTTTAACTTGCTGCAATATATGGACTTACTCAGAATATGGCCTCTAACTCTAATTGTATTTGCCCTAGGTGCATCCATCGGTAGCTTTCTCAACGTTGTTATCTATCGGATACCCGTAGGATTATCTATACTTTGGCCTCCCTCCCACTGCCCAAAATGTCGGAGTCGATTAAAAGCAACAGAAAATGTCCCTATATTTGGTTGGCTATGGTTGCACGGACGTTGTAGGCATTGTCAAAATCCTATTTCTATTCGCTATCCAATAGTAGAATTAATTACAGCCTTACTATTTTTAGTTGTTTTCTGGAAATTTGGAATTACTCTCTCTACCCTAGGCTATTGGGCTTTTTTTAGTTGGCTACTAGCTTTATCCATGATTGACTTGGACACTATGACTTTGCCTAATCCTCTAACTCAATCGGGATTAGTCTTAGGTTTATGTTTTCAAATTATTACCACATTAGAGACAAATTTTCAAGTAAACAATATAGTCAATTATTTAATGATAGGTATTATTGGGGCAGTCGTTGGTCTATGGCTGCTTGACTTAATATCTATATTTGGTTCCATAGCTTTTGGGCAAACAGTCATGGGTGGAGGAGATGCCAAACTAGCAGCAATGATAGGAGCTTGGTTAGGCTGGAAATATTTACTATTAGCTTGTTTTCTTGCCTGTGGTATGGGAGCATTTGTAGGTGGAGCAGCGATCGCCATAGGTTTACTAGATCGACGACAACCAATGCCATTCGGACCGTTTTTAGCAATGGGGGCTGGCTTAACGGCCATATGTGGTAGTGATATATTGTCTACTTACTTCAATCTTTTTTTGCCTGGGTTTTAATCCTGATTTGAAGAAACAGTAGATTTTGGCCATAGTTTCCGACTTGAGATACTTCGGGACTAATACTATAGCGCTACATATTTAAGGTGAGGAAAGCCAGTTGTTGCGAAAACCAGGAAGTCTAAAGTATCCCATTTTCAGGGGATGAAAAAATTATTCACTATACCCATATATATTTCAAGTTGAAGGTATATGTCGCAGGTACTGATAACTGATAACTGAAATGATCTGTTGCCTTTAAACCCAGATTTTTGTCAAACACCAACCTACTTCTAGACAACCATATAAACAATAGGCTAAATCAATACTCATCAAGCCAAACTTTTCCAAACCTTACAGAAATTCCGTGAATTTTATAGTCAACAAAGAGAACTTTAGGATATAGAATTGCGGTAGTATAGCAAAGTATTTCATCAGTGTATTAATCCAAAACTAAAAGTATAGATATGTTGCTAGACAAGTTACCTGAATAGGTATAAAATACTAAGCTTTACCAAAAATTTAATCACTGAATAATCAATTCAAAAATATTTTAATGTCTCTATTTGATTGGTTTGCAAATCGACAAAAATCAGCCCAAAACTCTCAACAAAGACCTGAACGAGAAATTGCTGATGGACTTTGGCTTAAATGTGAAGCCTGTGGCGCTCTAACTTATACAAAAGACCTCCAAGCAAATCAAATGGTTTGCCTAGAATGTGGACACCATATACGAGTATCTAGCAATGAGCGGATTCAGCAATTAATAGATAGTAACACCTGGATGCCAATTAATGAACAAGTTAGAGGAACAGACCCTTTAAAATTCCGCGACCGCAAACCATATAGCGATCGCCTCCAAGAATATCAAAGAAAAACTGGACTTCTAGATGCTGTACAAACAGGTATCGGTAACATTGAAACTGAACCTGTGGCCTTGGGAGTTATGGACTTTGGATTTATGGGAGGAAGTATGGGTTCAGTCGTTGGAGAAAAACTGACCCGATTAATTGAAAAGGCTACTCAAGAAAGTTTACCTGTAGTAATTATTTGTGCTTCTGGTGGAGCCAGAATGCAAGAAGGAATGTTAAGCCTGATGCAGATGGCCAAAATATCCGGTGCCTTAGAACAGCATCGAGAAGCTAAACTGCTATACATTCCAGTTTTAACTCATCCAACTACAGGTGGTGTAACTGCAAGTTTTGCCATGCTTGGAGATATTATTATAGCTGAACCGAAAGCAACAATAGGTTTTGCTGGACGACGAGTCATCGAACAAACTGTCCGTGAAAAGCTACCCGACAACTTTCAGACCTCTGAGTATCTATTGGAACATGGTTTTGTAGATGCCATTGTACCTCGTACCCAATTAAAGAAAACTCTGGTTCAGTTAATCCGCCTCCATAAACCTCATTCTACCACCCTTAGTTCTGCTGAATCATTAGAAGCAGGACCATACTGTCATTTACCCTTTCCAGCAGAGCAACATCATCTATCAACAACTGATAATAAGATTCAACCCACACCTCAGAATTAAATACTGCCTCCTTTAAAGGATTTTTTTAACTGACTCGATCTAAATTATAAATTGACTGAAAAAATTTTATGGGTTTTGCAGATATATCAATCCAAGAAATAGCAGAAGACTTTAATGTCCATGTAAATGAGGTGCTTCGTCTTTGTGACCAAATGGGGATTTCTTATCAGCATTCTCAAACCCGTTTGGCCCTAGAGGATGCCAAGGCAATCATGTCTCACATATTGGCCCAAAAACAAAAGGCTGATTCCTAATACTTGACTAATTGACACATGAACACTGATAAATAAAAATGAGATTAAAGTTAAATAAATCTGAAGTTATGTTACTTCATGTTCCTACGGAAATATTTCCAGTAGTGAACATAACTGTTTTGATTGATTAATTTGCATTTATTAAGGAGAAGACTGTTGAAAAAATTTTTCATAGCTGTAGTGGCCATACTATTCTTGACGTTTCAAACGTTCATCAACTGTGCCACTGCTGCCGAATTAACTGATAATGATCGGACTCTGCCTCTCAATGAGGAGAGTGAAGAAATTGTACTAAGTATTAAGGAATACGCAAGGGGAAGACGTGTATTTAATAATGTTTGCTCTCAGTGTCATGTGGGAGGAATCACAAAAACTAATCCCGATGTTTCCTTAGACCCAGAAGTTTTATCATTGGCCTATCCAGCACGAGATAACATGGAAGGTCTCATAGACTATATGGAAAATCCTACTACTTATGACGGGTTTATTGAGATATCTGAGTTTCACCCCAGCATAAAGAGTGCTGATATTTACCCAGAAATGAGAAATCTCACAGAGGATGATTTATACGCGATCGCTGGTTACATTCTCGTACAGCCTAAAGTTTTAGGCAAAGGATGGGGCGGCGGTAAAATCTTCCGTTAAAATTCTTTTTTTTAAACATTGATTGATGATTTTAGATTATTGTTTTTTGATGAGAGACGAAAAAATTTTATTTGCTTTTCTCTTCATTAAACTCTAATCTAAAATCAATTATTTATATTTGATATTTATAATTAGTAAAGTAATAAAAGGAGTATGTTTAATAAATTATTACTAATTCGTTTTATACTAATAATATTGATTACTGTGCAAGTAATAATTTTTTATCCTCAACCAGTTCAAGCTGCTGTTGATTCCTATGTCAAAAGATATTTAGATGCAGAAATACCAGTAGAAATAAAACTTAATGAGCAAGGTGAAACAAAGAAATTTTCTGATGAATATTTATCTGAGGGTAAACAAATGTTTGCCAAAAATTGTCTTAACTGTCATGTAGGAGGGGCAAATTTAGTCAACCCTCCAATATCTCTATCCTTGAACACACTAAAAGGAGCAACACCACCACGAGATAATCTTGATAATTTAGTTGCTTTTTTCAGAAGCCCGATGATATATGATGGTAGCGACTATACATTTTTCTGTCGTCAAGTTACTGAAAATTGGATGTCTCAAGAGACAGTAGAAAAAATGGGTGCATTTATTTTACGAGCAGCACAAAAAGCTCCTGTTTGGGGAGTAGAAGGAATTAAACAATAAATTAACCTGGAAAAAATAATCATTAAATAGGGTTTGCTGGAAAAGCCTTTTTGTAAGGGTAGGAGTCAGGAGTCATTTCAGTTATCAGTTAGTAGTGACACTTCGCGTTTGCGGAGCATTCCGGAACGGAAAGTGTCACTACATAAATTAACAGTACCTCTGGCTGTTTGCGCAGCATGACCTAGGAAACCCAAAGGCTTGACATGAGGAATATTCTCTTTTTTTATCTCGTTAAAAGGGGAGGCTAATACCCTTTTTTTTTCGGTATATTATCAACTATGAACCTGTGTCACCACTCCTGCTGTAGCTGCTATACTAGGTCTAGGTGAGTCAGCAATCTCTGGTTGAGAGATATCCAAATCATCCAATGGTTCCAATGGAAATTCTACAGGAAGATCGGCCCCATTGACCACAACTCCTAAAAACTTAGGACCAGACTTACTAGATTCATCCTCTTCATCATTTGTTAGCTGTTCTATAACTTCTGTCAACATACCTGATAGAGTATACTGTGGTCGAGTCACAATAATCATTCCATCAGTATATGGTTCTAGAATAAAAGCATCATTATTCTGAGTCATACAAGGAGCATCAAGGATAACAAAGTCAAAACGATGTCGCGAGTCTGAAAGTAACCTTTGCATTTCACTTGACTCAATGATACCTCCTGGTTGTGTCACAATACCAGGAGTAGGTATCACATAAAGATTTTCTATTTCTGGCACTTGTCGAATACAATCATTAATATCCCCATAATAACGAAGTGGTTCAGCATCCCTATGTGGATGAGGAACAATGTTGAGAGACTCAGCTTTTGATGGAGACCTTAAGTCTGCTTCGATAACAAGTGTTCGTTTACCTGCTCGTGCAGCAGTGATCGCCAAATTATAAGCACAAAATGTTTTACCTTCTCCTTTAGCTCCACTACTTAAGAGCAAAACTTTAGGAGCTTGACTTCCCTGACGGTGCAAATTCGTCCGCAACTTTTCATAGAATTCTAGATAAGGTGAATTACGCTCCAGTAACAAAGGCATTTCTTCTAGCTCCATATCTGGATCAAAAAGCATCACATCAGGCAACAAACCCAATAACGGCACATCTTTTTCCTTTAAAGCTGTTTTGATTTCTTCCCAAGAATAGAACTTACCAGAAAGCATTCCTAGGACAAAAATTAAGCCTCCACCAAGAACTATACCTGCTAGTCCTCCTACTGCCATCATTAAAGGCATACTTGTTTCTGCTGCCTCACCTTTCTTAGCAACACCAGCTTTTTGAGCAATAGCTAGACTGCTAGTGATCTCTGCCTCTGCTGCCTCAGCATCTTCTAACTTAGTTTGCATACTATCAAGACGAGACTTTTTCACAGCAACTTCTTCTTGCAAATTAGCTAATTCTAATTGTTTATCGGGGATATTTTTATACTCAACTTCCAATTCCTTCTCAGTTTCAATTGTTGTTTGTAGCTGTCGTTCTAACTGCTCCTTTTGAGCTTTCAGAGAAATTAGGGTTTCTGACAACTGTTGTCTTGTGGGGTCTAAAGAAGCATCTACTCTAATTTCAGATACTTGTCTCAATGGTGCTGCAATACCATTACCTCCTAAAACTTCTGCCGCACGTTGTTGTAGTTGTTTCTCAGCAACTTGTTTTTGCCTACGGAACTCAACTACAGGTGGATATTCTTCTGTAAAATCTAATAATAACTTATCTAACTCATTTTCTACTTGATATAATTGTACTCGGAGATTTGCTATAATTGGATCGGCAGCAAGTGCCCGTGCTACATAAGCTTGATCTGCAGTTAACCCTAACTGTTCCTCTAAACTATTAATTTGAGCATCTACTCCTTCTAACTGCAACTTAATCTGAACTTGTTGTTGTCTGCTACCTGCGATCGCTGCAGGTAAAGCAGCTGCTCTTGCTGTTATCAACAAAGCTTCCTCTTCTCTTTCAAACTTCTGTAGTTCTTGTTGAGCGTTTCTCAAGTCTTCCATTGCTGCAGGCAAACGTTTTTTAACTTCATCAATAATAGTTGTTTGATAAGTAGCATTAATTTTGCGACTTTGCTTAACTATTTCTGCCATCACTGCATCTACTGCTTCTACAGCTTTGTCTGCGTCTGTATCCTCATAAGATACATAGTATATACCTCCTTTTGTCGTTAATTTTACTCCCCTCAGCTTTCTTGGATCTACCAATACCTTTTCTGCTGCTGTCTGTCTAACTTCATCATTTAGTAACATCTCAGGGGTAACTGCTGCAGCTTGTTCTTGAATTGCAGTACCAGTCTGGGAAAATAATACAGGAGGACGAATACCCCTCAATGTACCAAGAATTGTGTGTTTTGGTTCCTCAACTGGCTGCAAAGCAACTATTCCTGAAACACCTACTGCTACTGCGAAAGTTGCTACTCCCACCCATTTGTATAGTCCTAAAGCAATTAAATAACGTTTAACAATTGGTATAGCCATAATCTAGTTTTTATTGATAAATAGAATATATTCAGAACTGAGTTTGACATCTTGGATATATTTAATATTCGAGCCGATCTATGTATATATCTATAAAATATCGGAAAAAATCTTTATTATTAAATAGATACTCATATTTGATTTTTAATAGACTTGATTAGAGATTTATTAGACTCAGAGCATTAATTTCATTCCTTACCTCATAGTGATTCATTTTTAATTATTATTCCTACGATTATTGCCACTACCACCACCAAAGAATACATTAGAGGTATCTTGTTGCAAAGACCGGAAAAACAGGACGAATTCGAGAGAAGTTCTAATAGGAAGTGTATATTTTTCAAATAGATAATTAAGTTGATTAATCCAAGTTCTATCAATAACAACTATATCCTCATTCTGAAGTAAAATATTTTGAGAACTATCGCCAAATATTGCTTTTGTCCCATCCAGCTCCCGCCTAATTATATTCCTTTTTTCTTTGTCAAATCGAATTAAATTAATTGCTTTTAAATCCGCTGACTCTACTGCTATACCATTGAGAATATCTATTAATCTGCTACCATTTGGCAGAGTAGTAGTAGCTAAGGTATCATTAGGATTACTAAAAATCCGAATAGTAATTTGTTGTTGACTCAAAGTCGATTTACCAACTAACTCTCGGTCATAACCAAAGTCCGATCCTGGTTCTAGTGTAGGCACAATTACAGCATCTCCATCCTTTAAAGGAATATTGGGCAAGTCAGTAGAATTTTGCAAAGGAGTATATAAATCAATTGTTTCCTCAATCACAGTACCATCACCCAAAGTGCGACGGACTAAAATCCTTCGCAGATCGGCAGTTAGGGAAGCGCCACCAGCAGCTAATAAAGCAGAAGATACCTGATTTGCAGGGTAATAACCAGGTCTAGTTACTTCTCCATTTACAGTAACAATACCAGTAGCTAAAGCTCCTGCTTGACTATAATTAGTGAGTAACTCTCTGTCTTTCTCTTGAGGTGTAATAGATTTCTGAGAAGGTATAATTACCACATCCCCATCTTCTAAACGTAAATCTGGAGGAGAACCACCTTCTTGTAATGGGGTTAAAATATTTACTATCTGACTAACTACAGAGCCATCAGCTAAAGTCCGACGTACTTCTATATTCCGTAGGTCTGCTGTAAAAGTTGTCCCACCTGCTGCTGATAAAGCATCTGAAATTTGATAATTTCCTCCTACTGGATAATAACCAGGTCTTGTAATTTCTCCAGCAATTGTGACTCGAACTGGACGTTGGACAACTAAAGATATAGATACTTCTGGATTAATGATAAATTTAGTTAGCTCAGAGGTTATTTTTGCTATTGCCTCTAATATAGTTAAATCTTGCAATAAGACAGTTCCTATTAGAGGCATTTGAATTGTACCTTCTGGACCTATAGTTGTCGCTACATTTAAGTCAGCAAATCTTTGAACTTGAATCGAAAGTTGGTCTCCTGGTCCGAGTAAGTAACGTCTTAATCGTAAATCTGGGTCTGAGTCGAAGTTAGGATCTAAGGGTGGAGAACCTATGGATGGAGATTTTATATTGGTTTGTGCAATATTTTGTTGGGAGTTATTTGTTAATTGGAGTTGTCCATAAGCAGTTTTGGGAAAAACTAAACTGCCTAAAGATAATATTACAGCACTAGAGTAAAAGTTTGCTAAGGATAAAGAAATTAATTTTCGAGAATGGTGGTTAATCATAAACGTTGAAGTTACTTTGTTCAATTAACAGGACTTACCGAAAAATTCAGGTATAAAGCCTCTTAATAAATCTAAAAAAGAAAAAATTTTTTTTTAGGCAATTCTTCTATTACAGAAGAGGTAATTATTAATTATTAATTATTTAAACACCCAAATAAAAAATCAGGTTTGTTACCCTAATTATCATTTTTCACTCTTAAAAAATGCTTCTTTCATTAGTGATGCTTGAATTTTTTCCCCAATAGATGTGACTTGTGGTAGATAGGGATCGATATCTGCTAAAGGTTCAACAGGCAATAAAATATTAACTGCTACCCAAGGTACCCGCTTTCTGGATATCATAGCTAATCTATCCTTCCAAAACCAATCACCTGGTTCTGGACTTCCGCCTCTAGGCCAAGCATACCACTGCATAACTGCATAAGTTTGTTGATTTGTCCAGCCTCGAAAGAATCTAGCTTCTATATTAGAAGATTGCTTTTCTGCTGTAGTTTCATTCCCATTGTCTGCTACTTCTGAGGTAAATTTAACTCGCTGGTGAGAATCTGTTTTCCAGCGATTAAACCCGTTTATATCCATCCATTCTACTTGGGGCTGGTCTCTTGGTCCATTGGGAACTAGAAGTAACAAAAATATAGATTGATTATTCTGTTTAACTTCTTGCAGCAACCATTTATGGTCGGCAATTAGCCGTTGTTGATGGGATCTTGTTGGCAAATCAGAAATAGTTAATCCGTCTTTTCTTATTTGTCTTAAGTATTTGAAATTAGCCATTTGGGCTGTATTTTTCCATGACCATTTTCCGGTTATATAACCAGGTACAGTTCCTACTACTAAAACAATTAGCAGAAACACGAGTAATATCACTTTTGAAAGTTGATATTTGTGAAATAATTTAAAACTGTAAACCATAAAAAAGAATGATAATTTGTAAGCATTCAGGTAGCCTCTTAGAGAGGAACTACATTATCAGCAAATAATGAATAATTGTTTCTAAGGTTCAAGGAGCATAATTTGCTAATAAATTTTAATTCTCTCTCAATTTCTCAATTTATTTTATCTCCTTCTCTCATTAATCGCTGATAGCTGAATGCTTACGATAATTTTATTTGGCTATGAGATGTCTAAATCGGCAAAAATAATTGTACGACTATCTTTTAATGATATGTCTATATATTGTTTCTCAAATTACTGAGGTACAGTTGTTTTTTATTTTAACTTTTAGCTGTTTAAAATACTAAAACTTTGTATCTCCACTCTGATGAAAATTTCTATATATTAGATTCATTTGGAGAATCAACTGATTTTGTGAAATAACTATCTACCCAGTTCATAATCAGAATTAATAAACCCAACATACAGGCAGAATACATATCTCCACCCCATCCATCATGTAACCAATGAAAAGCTTCATCCTGACCTGTACCATGAAAAATTGTTAGAACAGTGTTTCTCAAAATATTTGCAGTGACACTAACTGATACTGTACTAACGAGTAAAAAAGTGGTCTTAGCACGACTTTCTATAGCCCCAGTCCAATAAAGTAACATTAGAGAAACATAGATACTGGTAAATAACATTTTTAATCCAGCACAATGGGGAGCAACTTCGACAATTCTATCCCCAACATATAAATATATTTGTTCAACAGTAACCTCCATGTTCAACTGAGTTAAAATAAACCCAGCAACTGCAGCAATAAATTTCTGTAGAGGTAAGGCATAAGGTTCAATTAAGTAGGGAATATGATTAGGACTAGCAAGCAAAATAAATAGTAATGGCATACCCATTAATTTTAAACCAGGTATTCCTTTAAACCAAAGGCAAATTCCTGCCAATATTATAGGAAAAGATAAGTTTATTAAGTCTGGAATACCACTGATATACCAAACTCCTGCAATTCCTAATAACACTGCTCCCAAAGGATGAGAAATATTCGGTAAATTCTCCCATTTTTGGCGATTATTCCAAACAATATAACCAGCAAAAGGTATACCTATTATTCCATGACTAAAATATTCATGTTCTATACTAATACTTTTATTCAGCCACCCATCATACCAATAGATTATTAATGGAGCATACATCAAAAAGATTAGAGCAATGATGGCTATTGTTAGTAAATTTTGCTCAATAGCAATAGGAAATTTTTGACGACTTTGCATATTTTTTTAGTTATATTGATGCTGATTAAAACAGTTAACAATTTAGACAATGTAGGAATCCTACTAAATAGGTTTTAAGATTTTATCCTAGGGATTTGGTTTCCAAATCCTTCTTTTGCTTGGGTTTCGAGAGCAAACCTCCGACAGCTTTTTATCACTAATCATTTAGGATTACTATAGCAATCCTATTTTAGTTGTAATATTCTGGTAATAGGTAGGAATCAGGATTCAGGGTTCATGATTTCCAAGGTTTTCAGTTTAAATTAACTATTATAAAAGTTTTTACAACCTATTTAGGATTGCTATATCTTTTTCAGATATACAGAATATTAGAAGTTATCAGTTGCCAGTACAGACTCCTGATGTCAGAGGTTTGAAATACTGAAATTGACTTTTTTTTATGTTCTTACAAAGGGAAGCTTAAGACCTTATTTTTTTCAATTAAACATATATTAATGTTAAAACTATTATTGCTACTTTGCAAGATTATGTCTACTTTACTTATATTATCAAATATACTGTAAATTCAGGAATTTTAACTAGGCAGGTGATGCAGAAAATAGAATATTTTTCTAGTTATCCTAATTGTATAACTCAGTTTCATTTGTTTGATAACATTTCACTGTTCATAAGTCAGAAATAATTTCACGACCTAAAGTGTAAAATAACTCCCTACAATACTTGTAAGTTAAAAGTTGGAGCCAATAGTATCTATTTTTTTTGGATTTTTGACTTTTGATTTGCGTGAAATGCTATAAATGATATTTTCCTGAAAACACCCTGAACTTTAAAATCAATTAAACTATATAGTTACTAATTGATAATTTGACTAATTGTCTCGACAACTTGATGAATTTGTTCTTCAGTAATTACAGGATACATGGGTAAAGATAAAATCTGTTGACTCAAAGTTTCACTATTAGGAAAATCTCCCTGTTTATAGCCTAAGTTTTGGTAAGCTGGTTGGAGATGACAGGGTATGGGGTAATGGATACCAACAGAAATTCCTGTCGCTTCTAATTTCTCCTTCAGGGTATCGCGGTCAATTGGAGATTTGTCAGTGACTCGAATCACATATAAATGATAAATATGCCCAGTACCACTCAAATTCTGCATCGGAATAATACCTTTCTCTTTCATTGGGCTGAGGAGGGTATCGTATTTTTGGGCTGCTTGGTGGCGATCGCTATTCCAACCTTCTAAATAAGGAAGCTTGACATTAAGTACAGCAGCTTGTATCGTATCAAGTCTACTGTTTGTACCTAATTCCTCATGGACATATTTACGGGGCGCTCCATAATTGCGGAGAGTTCGCATTTTACTTGCCACCTCTGGATCGGAGCTAATAACAATTCCTCCATTACCAAAGCAACCTAAGTTTTTACTAGGATAGAAGCTAAACGCAGCAGCAGTTCCTATACTTCCAGCACGATATCCTTCTCTTTCGGCCAAATGAGCTTGGGCTGCATCTTCAAATATAATTAGGTTGTTAGCTTGAGCAAAGTCTTTTAGTTCACTAGGAGCTACCATTTGACCATAAAGGTGTACTGGCAATATTGCCTTGGTTTTTGATGTGACAGCTTTTTGAGCAACTTCCAAGTCAATTAACGCAGTTTCAGTATGGCAGTCTACTAGGACTGGGGTGGCACCAGCATAAAGTACCCCAATCAAAGTGGCAATAAATGTATTAGCTGGTAAAATCACCTCATCTCCTGCACCAATACCACAAGCTTGAAGTCCAAGTGCTATAGCATCTGTGCCACAAGCAACTCCAATGGCATTCTCTACTCCACAAGCTGTAGCGAATGAGGACTCAAATTTTTCTACTGCTTGACCAAGTATAAAATCTCCTCTTTCTAATACTGCCTGAATCGAATTTTCTAATTCACTTTTAAGTGGTTGATGTTGGAGTTTAAGGTCAACAAAAGGAATATTTTTTTGCATACTCTACATATAATATCTATCGGTTGTTTGGAAAACCATCAGCTTTAGCTTTGGTCTGAAAAACCTTTGGAGACTTCTGTCACATTCTGCTTAAGAGAGGTTAATCAACTATCAACTCAAAAATCAAAAGTGAGAAGTTGTTTTTGTCACGGGGATGCGTGAGTAACCCTCCAAAAACATTTCACCTTAAAAGGTTGCATTTGCTGTTTTAGACCCAATTATTCTGATTAATGCTTTTGGCTATTGCTTTATACATTAACTTGACTTAATTAGTTATGTATAAGATAGCACAAATAACTTATGGAAATGATCGGGGCATAAGATTAATTCTTATAAATCTATAAAATATTGCTACAAATAGGTCTATGATGGATAATGATTATCCCTGTAATCTAGTGCTAAATAATGAGAATTGTCAGGGATAAAAATTAGGTATAATTTTTATGACCTTAAATATCTCTAGCCCTTTAAGTTGCCTTCCTGGACTAATATAAATTACCAAGTAGAACCTATAAAGTCTATTTTTTTTCTATAAATCACAAATGGGTTCTATAGAAAAATAGAGGAAGAGATGCGGAGTTGGGGGCATTTTTCTATCTTGTTTGAACCAGGATTTATCCTCTAAATGAG
>JBCDJM010000214.1:0-13322 GCA_038747755.1 Cyanobacteria bacterium P01_H01_bin.35 | reverse complement strand
ACCAAAGTGCCATCTGGTTTCCACAGTTTCACTGTGTTATCCCAACTTGCAGAAGCAATTAAATCTCCCTTGGGGCTAAATGCTACACCTATGACATAATTTTCATGTCCGGTGAGAGTGCGCACCAAAGTGCCATCTGCTTTCCACAGTTTCACTGTCTTGTCAATACTTGCAGAAGCAATTAAATCTCCCTTGGGGCTAAATGCTACACCTATGACATGATTTTCATGTCCGGTGAGAGTGCGCACCAAGCTGCCATCTGGTTTCCACAGTTTCACCGTGTTATCCCAACTTGCAGAAGCTATTAAATCTCCCTTGGAGCTAAATGCTACACCTATGACATAATTTTCATGTCCGTTGAGAGTGCGCACCAAGCTGCCATCTGGTTTCCACAGTTTCACTGTGTTATCCCTACTTGCAGAAGCTATTAAATCTCCCTTGGGGCTAAATGCTACACCTATGACAAAATTTTCATGTCCTTCTAAGCTATTGATTTCTTTATATCCTTCCCAGTTAACAGTTTGTTGCAGAATATCGGTGGTTTGTATGTTTGCTGTGCTGCCATTTACTTGTTGCTCTAGTTTCAGCGCTGCTAACTGGATATCTAAAGTTCTCTCTCCTGAAATTATGCGAGTTTTTAACTCTCTCATCTCAGCTTTGCGTTCGCTGATGATAGCTTTGCGCCACTGCCAAACTGCCACTGCTGCTACTCCAGAAATTATCAGAGAAAATACAGCCATTCCCACAATTGTTCGTTGACGCTGCCATTGTTTTTGTCTGTGTTCCTTTTCTACTAATTCCTTACTTTCTAGAATAAATTCTTTGATTTCCTCAGTCACAGGAGGTTGCTTAGAATGTGTTTCTGCAAACTGCAACCATTCAGAAGCTTTCACATACTTACTTTCGCGCAACAGTAGATCGATATTCTTATTATCTCGCTGCCACTCCAACGCCTTCTGCGACATTTTCGTATGTTCCCGCACATATTCTCTGTCAGTATCTAACGTCCGCACCAACTCGCTAAAGTTAGCATAAAAATCTCCCCCATACCGATGAAAATCTAACCATTGCACTTTTGCCAATTCTGGATGTAATTTTGCAGTATCAACTTTTCGATGCAAAACCGTCACAAACCGTTTATTTAAACATTTGGCATATTCGACTTCATCCGCACAAAAAGGAGAATTTACCGACTCTGGAGAAATAATAAATAAGAAATTATCCGACTTTTCAATTCCGCGATTAATTTCCTGTTTAAAATCTGTTCCCGTAGCAATACTTTCCTGGTCAAACCAAGTAGTTTTTCCCTGAGTTTGTAAAGCCTCATTTAACTGTCTAGCAAAATCAGAATCTGCTCTGGAATAAGAAACAAAAACATCTAAAACTAAATTAGGTGGTTGTTTAGCACTTTCTGCAATAAATTCTCTTTGTAAATCAGTGGGTAAATTAGCCGTTCGATTTCCAGCTAATTCCAGCCAACTTTGATATTCTTCGAGATTATAACCCCGTAATAAAATACTAGGGTTACGATTTTGTTCCAGCCATTTCAAAGCTTTGACTAATAAAATTTTATGCCGTTGATAATAAACAGCTTCTGACTTTAATTCTTTAAGAAGTTTATCTATTCCTTCTGACTCTGATTGAGTAAAATCAATAAATTGTAAGTTGTTGATTTCGGCAGGAATTTCTGTTAAATCTGTGGGAGAAATTAATATAGGAATAATTCGTTTATTCAGACTCAAAGCATAAGTTAATTCCTGTTGGCAATATTCAGATTTTATGGCTTCAGAAGACAATAAATAAATTAGATTATCCGCTCCGGCAATACCCCATTCAATTTCTACTTGAAAATATTTTCCAGTTTTAATATCGGCATGAGAACTCCAGACAGTAATTCCTTCTCTAATTAAACTTTTCCTGATTGGCTCCATGATACTTTTATTTCCTTCAGCAAAACCCAGGAAAACTTGAGTCATTAAATTATTAGCATTTTTATCACTTTCACAGATAAATTCACAATGTAAATCTGTAGGAATACAAGGCAGTTGTTCTTCGATAAATTTAATCTTTAACCATTGTTCTGCTTCTAGACGTTCTTTTCCAATTAACAAGTAACGAGTTTGTTTTTGATTTTTCTCCCACTCTAATCCTTTAACTAAGATATTAGTATGTTGTTTAACGTAATCTTGGTGACGCTTGAATAACTCTATTAAACAAGCAAAACTTTTGTCAAAATCATCAATATTTTCCCGAAAATAAACCCAATTAATTCTGCCTATTTCTGGGTGCATATTGGGAAAGCTGGAATGTTTACCTTGTTGTTGATAAATTTCCCATTCTTCTAAAGTTCCTTGAGGATTTCGTTGTTGCCAAATTTCATAATTAATTTGTTCAACGTGCAAAAGTGGAATAATTCGTTTATTGTATTTAATAGCATGATTAATTTCTTTGAGACAATAGGGAGAATTAACAGAATGAGGCGCAATAATAAACAGAAAATTATCAGCTTTAATAATCCCATCATCAATTTGATTTTGAAAGTCAACCCCTAGAGGAATATCATTTTGATCAAACCAGATTTTTAGATCATTTTCTGTGAGTTTTTCATAGAGTTTTGTAGCAAAAGACTTACTATCGGCTCGCCCGTAGGAAATAAAAGCATTGTAATATTCTAGCATGGGTTTTTGAGCTTGGTAATTAGCTTTTAAAGGGGATTATATTAGACATCTCCAAAAATTAATCTCAAACGTTTTAATTTACTAGGCAAAAACTTAGTTTATGGAAATGTCTATTATACCAAATTGATAAATGTTGGCTACAAAGAGCTAGGGGATTTTTGAGGAGTCAGGAGTCAGAAGTCAGGACATTACTTTTGATGGCTCAAAGTTGTTCAATAATTGATAATTGATAATTACCTCTCCCTCAAAGGAAGAGGATTGAATAAAAGGAAAATAAATTCATTGTTTATCCTTGATCATCAGAGGCTTTAAACCTTAATTATTAGGTAATAAAATAATCAATTTCTGTTGCTTATTCCACAGAAATAGCGTTCATTACGATGGCAAAAGTTCTTTCTCTTTCTAGTCGTGACACTGATGCTTTGAATATATTGACAAAAACAGTTTGAGGTTTTTCTGTGTTGAGAATAACTGGTTTAAAATCCTGATTAAAAAAGGATTTTGCTAACTCTTTTAGGAAAATTTATACTTCTATTTATTGTGGTTGAGTGATAATTATCTTTTCCTGCGGAATGCTACGCAAACGATTTTTTGCTACTCCTCCTAAATAATTTAGTTCTCTGTCTTCGAGTTTTTTCATAAATGTTGTGTTATTACCATAACCTACATCTATTAAAACTATTCCCGGATGATGACCTTTGTTTAGACTACCGTCGATTAACTTTATTCCTATTTCCGGTTTTTTCTAAAATAATTTATCCTTTTTTCCTACTGGTAAACAACTAGAATATTGATATAATTATATGTCTAAAGGTAGACTTTTTTTACATCATAATAATGTGTTGTTAGTGTAATTATTCAATTATCTGTTTTTCCGATTTATCCTATATACTGTCGTCCTAATCCACCAGTCAATTTACGGAAAAATCAAGGTATAAAGCCTCTCCATTCATGGAGAAAACAGAAAAAAAAATCCTTTTAGCCAATCCTCTCTCTTTTAGGGAGAGGTAATTAATAATTATTAATTATTGAACATTTTTCCTCTGACCAGAATCATCTAAAATTAAGCTTAATTCTCTTCTTAATTTAGTTTAATAGTGTTGATTTATAATTTCTACATGACCCTTGCTAATGCAGAACTTCGCTACTTTTTTTGAGATTCTAATAAAGCATAAAACTCTCTATTCAAAAATATATCGCTACTAGAAAAACTAGACTTACTTCGAACTTCCTCTAAAGTTAAAGAAGGTATATTTTGTATTTCTGGGTCAGCTCCAACTTGAATCAATAGATCAGCAAATTCTACTTTTTTATCAAAAGGTCTAATAGCTCTAATCTTCACACCTGCACTAATTAATGTTTCTGCAACTAACTTAACGTGTTCCATATTTACTTTTGAACCAAACCAAATAGAATTGCTAGGCACATCCACTGTGAAAGTTGGTAAAAGTATAACTTGATAATCTAAACTTCTTAAAGCTTTTTCAACTACTCCATTATCAACATCTTTAGGAAAATATTCAACCACCACAGAATTTTCTTGCTTCTGAGAAAAATTATCCCCCAATAAACTTAATTCATCTTGCAAAACTTCCTGATATACTGTCGGTAAATCCCTACTCATAGAATTAGTTTCAATTCCATATCCTAAACTCGTCCATGTACCAGATAATAACCGCAGAACTCGATTTAATTTTCCCTCCCTTAACAAGCCAGGAATATCTGCCTGCCAATATTTGCGATCGCTTAACCAACCATGTACAACAGCATCCTGATATTTTGGTTCAAAACTGTAAGATGCCCAAAATAGAGACCAACCACGTTGGGGATGATAACGTTTTGCCATGAGATACCAAGTATTGCTTAACATTTGATATCTTCCTGCCGCAGTGGTACATTTTCCTTTATTCGGACCAACAACAATTTTGATACACCAATCTGGATGTTTTCTCAGGTTAGATACCGTTTTACCTGTATAAACAACATGATAAGGTTGAGCATAATTAGACTCACTAGCTGAAATAGTTCGCATTAATGCCCGAATATAAGGATCACCACCTTTCATTGCTAGTCGAGGCCATTTTTCTCCATCATTATAATTATATTGATTCGGAGTATTTAATTTGGTTAATTGTTGTTTATTTGGATTTAATTTTCCCTTAAATATCTGGAAAAAAGATATAAAAGAGACGATAAGTATAGATATAAAAATTAGGCGTTTGAAAAGCATAAAACGGACTTGAGAAGGCTTTCGTATCTTTCTTCTAATTTTCGGTTTTACAGAACGCATCTAAAATTTTCAACGGTGATTTTATAAATATTATTCAGAGAGCTTTATACAATGAATTACATTCCCTAAAGTCTCTAAAGTCTCTAATAAATATCTATTTTAACTCAACTCACCAAAAGTTGCACCCCTTTTTAACAGGTAAAATAGCTCTAATTTTTTTACAACAATTACTGTATTGAAATAATTCTAAAATGTGCTATGGCAATCCACCCATTGGTTGTGAAAAATCAAAAAGTAAATAAAAAACTCCGAAACTCCCACCTAATTCCCTGTTGCCTCTTCCCTAAAAGCAAGGAAATTTTAGACACGACTCAAATAGGATTGCTATATTTCATTAATGGATAATGGATAATTGATAATTACCTCTGGTTAAAACCATTACGGAATTGAAGATCAGGAAATATCCTAGCACTTTTCTCAAGGGGAGATTGGATATGGCGTTTAGCGTTCCTCACAACTTTCGGTTCCGGAATGCTCCGCAAACGACCACTTTTTCCCCTATCCAAGGGGAGGCTTCAAGGCGCGAATTATTTAATTATGAATTATTAATAATTCATAATTCGGTAATATAGCAATTCCCATGCCGGTGAGGTACAAAATTCGTTTGTTTTAGGGAACACTTAACTGGGAATAGGAAATAGAAAAGAAATTAAAGATAGGTGTACCTCATAAGCTTGAGAAAGACTATAAATAAATTTAAAACTACTGTTAAGAGACAGAAATATATAATTCTGCCAAAGATTTTTCCGGTGCTTCTGCCTGAGTCACAATTTCAACAATTTTATTAGAAGCTGCTGGTTGAAATATTGCCTCCACAGAAACTTGTGCTACTTTAGTGCGAGGAATACTACCGTCAAATAAGCGATCAGCAGGTTCCATAACAATAGGAAATTGGTTATCATCATTTTTCAGACCGCCAGGACGAACAATAGTATACTTAAGACCACTTTTCTCAATATAGTCTTCAGCTTGTTTCTTCCAGAATAAAACTAGCCAGAACAAATTTAGGGGGTGAAAAAATTGAGATACACACAAGGATGAAACTAAAACAAAATGTTCAATACCCTTCTGTTTTGCAACATCTACTAAATTTTTAGTTCCTAAATAATCAACTTTATATGGGCCAGTAAAGTCAAAGTCAGGTCTAGCACCTGTAGCACATATCAATACTGTGCTATCCCCAATAGCAGTGTAGAGACTACTAGGATTAAGGACATCTCCCATTACCAACTCTGCTTCTGGGGGCAGAATTTCTCTAGCTGTTTCTAAGTTACGAACTAAAGCTTTAACAGGAATATCTCGTTTTACCAACTCTTGTACGATCCGACGACCTGTTTGGCCAGTTGATCCAGGAACAAATGCTTTCATAATCTTAATGTATATAAAGTTCCAGACTTTAATAGATTTTAACTCTATGATCCTTTCTTCATAAAGTATAGATATATCTCGTTGGATAAATTAAATATCTAAATTTGGCAATCCTCAAATTATTGAGTATAGTGTATATATGTATACACGAAAGGACTAATTATGCACCACAATTTTGCAGCAGATCAAACCTTAGAAATGGACAAAAACTTGATTAGTGATTTGTACTTAAGTACAACAGAAATAGAAACACCAGAAACTAGCAAAACTACTTGGTTTAATACTAAATATAGTGACTGTATGGAATTGTATGTAGATGTTGAAACAGTAGCAAACTACTTTGCATCTCATCGAAATTGGTTTTGTCAATGTGCTCATCCGATGAAAGTTGAGCCTATTGGAGAAAATGGCTATGATTTGTTAGTGGGAAAGTTTGGTTCTTTCGGATACCATGTAGAAGCTAGAGTTGGTTTGGAGTTAGTACCACCAGATTCCGCAGGAATATATAGAATTAGAAATATTGATGTGCCAAATTATACTCCTCCTGGATATGAAATTAAATTTCAATCAGAAATGAAATTGGTAGAGTTACCCACGGAGCAATTGTGTAGTCAGAAAGAGATTCAAAAATTGGGACTCCCACCTGTAATTACTGGGGCAAAATGGGATCTAGATTTGACTGTGGGTGTCAAGTTTCCTGAGTTTATTCTAAAAATGTCCCCTGGTTTGATACAGAAGACTGGAAATAACTTATTACTAAAAATAGTACGCCAGGTATCACGGTGTTTGAGCTACAAAACTCAGATTGATTTTCATACTACCTATAATTTGCCATTTCCGAAGCATAGAAAAAGAAAGTAGGGGATTGTTCATCAAAACCCTACAATGTTTAAATATTTACAGCACTAACCATTACTTTTAGGAAATTATCAAATCCTAAAACAAGGCGAAAAGTATCCAAATAATAGCAGGATGGAAAAAGTTGAGCCATGGTTTAATAGATTCTGGAATTGGCAGATCTATAATTAATCTTCTCTCTAGGATTCGTAAAAAAACTTCATAAAACTTATTATAACAGCCAGTTGATTTTATTTAATAGTGACACTCTAAATAGTGAATATATATTAGCGGAGAACATGGGACTTATCGCAAAATCAGTTAAAATCTGAAAAATTATAAATTTATAGTTGTTGGTATGGCTTCGCAAAAAGAAGAAACAGCCTTGGTACAGGCTGTTAAAAGTAGTAATTTTGCTCAAGTATCTGTCCTGCTTGCTCAAAATATTGATGCTAATGCTCAAGCTCTAGATGGTACAACGGCTTTAATGGTGGCCACAGAAAAGGGATACCGTCAAATAGCTTCTGCTTTACTAGATAAAGGTGCTGATGTTAACTATACGAGAAAAAAGTTTGGAGCTACAGCTTTGATGTTGGCTGCAGCTCATGGGCGAAGTGAAATAGTAGAAGTTTTGCTAAGTAGAGGTGCTGATGTCAATGCCAAAAATGATCGTGGTGCTTCCCCTCTAATGGTTGCCTCGATGAATGGTTATATCGCAGTAGTCAATCAACTTATAGCTGCTGGAGCTGATGTTAATGTGCTAGATAAAGACCATGATACGGCCTTGGGTTTAGGAACAGCTCAAGGTTATCAAGATGTAGTTAAAGTCTTGCTCAATGCTGGAGCTAGAGTAGATGAGTCTACATTATCTGTAGTTGCTAATAGTAATTATGCAGAAATGAGAGAAATTTTTATTAATCATGGTGTGGATGTAAATACTAGAAATTTGGAAAGTAAAACATGGTTAATGCAAGCAGCAGAAGCAGGTGATTTATCTACTGTAAATACACTATTAAAAGCAGGTGCTGATGTTAATTTCCGAGATAAAGATGGAGAAACTGCCCTGATTTTATCTGCTGATTTAGGTTATTTAGAAATTGTCAAAGCTTTATTAGAATCAGGAGCAGATGTAAATATTAAAAGTAGAAATGGCGGTACAGCTTTGATGGCTGCTGCTGCTGAAGGAAATGTAGCGATCGCTTCTACTTTATTAGATGCTAATGGTAATGTTAATGCTCAAGATTTAGAAGGAGAAACAGCACTAAGTTTTGCCATAGTAGAACATCATACTGAAATGGTTAAACTACTGCTTAATTATGGAGCTGAAATTGTTACTAAAAATCAGGCTGGTGATACACCTTTGTTGGGAGCAATTTTTCATGGTTATACAGATATCGTATTAATGTTATTAGACAAAATAGAAAAGCAAAATTTAACATCTGTATTAAACAGTAAACACCTTGGAGAAACAGCTTTAACTTTAGCTATTTGGCACAAACATCAAGAGGTTGTTAATATTTTGCTAGATGTTGGTGTAGATGTCAATATTCCGGCTCAGGGAGGTTCTACTCCAATGATGAAAGCAGCATATCAAGGGGATATTGAAATTTTAAAGGCACTTTTAGAAAGGGGAGCTGATATTAATCTTCGAGATGATAATGAGGCGACGGCTTTAATGTGGGCATCATATCAAGGTCATACTGAAGCTGTCAAATTCTTAATTGATTTTGGGGCTAATTTAACCTATAAAAATCGAGGCGGTTGTACAGCTTTAATGCTAGCCGAATTTAATGGTTATCAAGATGTTATTAGGTTGCTGAATAATGCTGGAGCCTGAAGAAGGTTGTAGGTTATTTGTTCTGGATTTTAAAACCCTATGGTATCTTTACCTTGATTAAATTTTTGAGTCATACCAAATCCAGTTACTATTAAGACAAAATACATATAGAACCCATTTGGGATCTATGAAGGGGAGGGTGGGAAGTGTGGAGAGTGTGGGGAGTGTGGGGGCTTAGATTCTACTTTTTTTCCCGGTGTTGGTGAAACACGGTATGAAATTCCTAAATTTATAATGTGTAAATCAGACCTATTTTCCTTCTAATTTGCCTAGAAAAAGCTCCTTTATAACTCCTGACTCCTGACTCCTGACTTCTGCCTCCTTTGCCAAAAACTCTCACCTTTGCGGAGATACGCTTAGGGCTTCTATATTAACAGGACTTAGGCATAAGGTAGGAAAAACTGGGGTTTGAGATTGCTATCCGTTCCGGACTGTTCCGCAAACCCTATCGGTTGCTATTGCGAAGCTGTCGCTTTTTCCTATAGGGAATGCTCCGCAAACATGTCGCGGAGCGTTAACGGGGTTGTGTGCCAGCAAAACCCAATGACAAAAATACGTTGTACTTGCGTAAGTCCTAATTAAGTTAAGAAAAACTTAATATATATTAAGGTTCTAGTTGACTTATTTGTGGTATCGTGCTAGACGCTAGGGAATAGTAAACTGTCAAAGGATTTTAGGGTGCATAAGGCAGAAAAATCAAGGGATAATTCTTCCGACTCCTCTAAATTTCCCATTCATTCTGTACGGGTGATTCGCACCCCTACGACTCCTGACTCCTGACTTCTACTCCTACCACTTAATACTTTGTTCAGCAAACCCTTATTAATTTTGACTTTTGACTTCTGACTTTTGACTTGCTAATGCTTATAACCTCCGAGGAGAGGCAGCAGGGAAAATGTTTTTCCAACTGTTGCCCAATGCCTGGGGTATTTATTGAATTTAATCAGGACTTACTACGCATAGATATTTATAAATTGTGTTTTTGTAGTAGGGGGAAATTTCCTAGGTCATGCTCCGCAAACATGTTTGCGACAGCATTCGGTTTGCGCAGCATTCCGCAGGAAACGAAATAGCCCCTACAGATAGTGTCTGTGGGTAAGTCCTGTTAATAAATACTTCATTTTAATCATTTCATTATAGATTCTTCGCACCCCAATTAACTAACACATAGTAACAAATATTTACTTCTTTACGAAATATTACTTTCTTACTCAGAAAACGAGACAAAACAGACCTTCTTGTTAGATAGTTAGTTCAAGGTTACGAAAAAACGATTTTTAAAGTAAGGAGAGCTCAATGTTAGATGCTTTTTCAAAAGCTGTAGTTACAGCAGATACCAAAACTGCTCCTATTGCTGGTGCAGATTTAGATGGCCTAAAAGAATTCATTGCTCAAGGCAACAGACGTCTTGATGCAGTAAATGCTATTGCTAGCAACGCAAGCTGCATGGTATCTGATGCTATCGCTGGTATGATCTGCGAAAATGATGGATTAATCCAAGCTGGTGGTAACTGCTACCCTAACCGTCGTATGGCTGCTTGCTTGCGTGATGGAGAAATCATCTTACGTTATGTTACTTACGCATTACTAGCTGGTGACGCTTCCGTTCTCAACGACCGTTGCTTAAATGGTTTAAAAGAAACTTATATTGCTCTAGGTGTACCTCTTCAGTCTACTGCTCGTGCTGTTCAAATTATGAAAGCTCAAGCTGCTGCTCACATCAAAGATCAACCTAGTGACGAATTTGCAGGAGCTAAAAAGCGTATAATGGGATCTACTGTAGTAGAAGACCGCTGCGCTAGCTTAGTTGCTGAAGCAAGTGGCTACTTTGATACAGTAATTTCTGCTCTAAGCTAATTCCTCTCAAACTACCTCGCCATATCTGATCGGGGTATTTAGTTATTGGCTTTTCGGTTATTACGGTTAGCCAAACAAGTTTTAATCCAAATCTAAACCAAGTCCAACAAAAAATAGAGTTTTAAAGACATGAAATCAGTTATTACCACAGTAGTTTCCGCTGCTGATGCAGCAGGTCGTTTTCCTAGCAGCTCCGATCTAGAGTCTGTACAAGGTTCCATCCAGCGTGCTGCAGCTCGTCTAGAAGCTGCTGAAAAGTTAGGTGGCAATCTTGATGCAGTTGCTCAAGAAGCTTATGATGCTTGCATCAAGAAGTATGGTTACTTAAACAACCCTGGTGAAGCTAATTCCACAGACACTTTCAAGTCTAAGTGTCTCCGCGATATCAAGCACTATATGCGCTTGATCAATTATTGTCTAATTGTTGGTGGTACAGGTCCTCTTGATGAGTGGGGAATTGCTGGTCAGCGTGAAGTTTATCGCGCTCTCAGCCTACCTACTGCTCCTTACGTTGAAGCTTTAAGCTTTGCTCGTACCCGTGGTTGCGCTCCTCGCGATATGTCTCCTCAAGCATTAACTGAGTACAATGCTCTTCTAGACTATGTAATCAACTCCTTATCCTAAGAGATAGGAATTGAAGCGAGGGTGACACTCTTGCTTTAAAACTGCTTTAATTTTAGAACTTTGGGACTCTTAGTTTGTTACTTACCTAATAGTGGGTGAGCAACTAACCAAGAGTCCCTTGGTTTTTGTAGCACAAGCATCTTGCTTAAAAAATGGGTAAAAAAAACTAACCCCCCAATCCCCTTCCCTGCAAGGGAAGGGGGAGTATCTTCCCTCTCCTTGTAGGAGAGGAGTTGGGGGGAGAGGTCTTCTTTAGTCTGGATACGCTAGAGATGATGCGATCTTAGAAGAACTAATAACTAATAACTAAAATGACAGAATCTTCATTATTTGAGCAACTAAAACACAAAAACCCTAACTTGCGCGAGCGAGCAATTTGGCAAATCGCCGAAACTCATGCCGAAACTCATGATGAAACTACTATTCCTCGCTTGATGGGAATTTTGGCAGACGAAGACACCACTTATCGGCGAGCTGCAGTTAAAGCACTGGGAGCTATAGGGACTGATACTGTGCCATCTCTAGTCGATTCATTGCTCAACAGTGATAATTCGACTATTAGAAGTAGTTGTGCTAAAGCTCTAGCTCAGGTAGCTATCAACTATAAGGATGTTCCCTTTCCCTCTGATGGAATTGAGGGTTTGAAACAAGGACTCAATGACGCAAACCCCGTTGTTCATATTGCCTCAGCAATGGCGTTAGGGGTTATTGGTAAGCCTGCTTTAGATAGCTTGTTAGAGGTTCTTGATGGGACTGATAATTTAGGTTTGGCAGTAGCCATTCTTAATGCTGTTAGTTCTATTGATGACGATCGCTCTAAAGAAGTATTAAAGAAATTAGCAAATGATGAATCTGCTGATACTTATGTACGAGAAACTGCTAATAGTGCTTTATCTCGCTTAGATACCTTGAACTTTAAGTCAGGGAGTAAGAAGTAGGGGAGTGTGGGGAGTGTGGGGAGTGTGGGGAGTGTGGGGAGTAAGGGAGTGGGGGAGTAGGGGAGTAAGGGAGTAATTTTTTGGCTCTTGTTTACCCAAAATGCTAACTTTTCGAGCGTTTTAGATTGAAAAGCTGGTACTTATTTTCTATCTTAAAAAGCTCAAGCCTTTATCTGTCAATTCTTTGAGAATTAATCAGCAAGCCCTAGTTATACATAAGTTGTGCCAAATTAATTTTGCTTAAGCACTTATAAAGTTAACCCACTCCCCTACTCTCCTACTTCCCTGCTCTCCTACTCCCTGGATATTTCAATAACCAAGGATCGGGATTATTGATTACTTTGACTAAAATGCTGATAATTTCATCATAGCTTTTTGAAAGCTTTTGCCCTGTTTCTACATCTAAATATTGACATTTCACAGCAAAATCAAGCCACGTTTGTATTTCCGCTGCTTCTGCTTCACAATCATTTATAGCGCTACGCGAAGCGTGAATAGGGAATAGGGAATAGGGAATAGTAGACTAATAAAGGGTTTTAGGATTTAGAAATGTCAAACACCTTAATGCGTAGCGCTATAATTTAGCAACAAAGGCTAGTTCATATCTAGGTTTTCGCCAAGCTTCAGCCAAATTAGCACAAACAGAACGTGACGAGCGTCTAATTTGGTCAATTAAAGAATATCTTTCTTCTATCGGAAATTTTTTAGACAATTCAAAAATTCCCATAGCCCCAACAAAAGCCTTCTGATAAACCCTACATTCCGCAGGTTTTAATGCTCAATTTGAATATTTTTTAAGTCAGATAGGGCAAGGATTTTAGAAATTGCTTCTTAAGCACTACGCATTCAGGTGTAAGACAAAGAATTAAAATCAAGAGGGCGATCGCTAAATT
>JBCDJM010000213.1:0-13354 GCA_038747755.1 Cyanobacteria bacterium P01_H01_bin.35 | reverse complement strand
TTGGACTTTGGACAAAAAAAAATGTGGTTAGCGTAAATATTACGCTAACCACATCGAACAATATCCCTCTGTCTCCAGTGAATTTAATCACTGAAAAATAGAAACAATTGGGAGTTGTCGCTGGCTCAAATCCCAACTTTTAGTTATATTTAGGAATTTTTTTGACCTTTGATGATAACTTGATGACGAGTTCTTGGTGTTTTTTTATATCCTTTAATACGTCCTGTAGAATAACCTCGACGTTTGGGAGATTTAGCCATTGTACCCAAAGTCGAAATTATTCTATAAAAGTCTCTTTGAACTAAACTGGGAGTAATTTTTACTGATTTATTAGTCTTTAAATAATGTTCCCAAGGACGGGGTAAAACAATAGCTAAATTCCTAGCAGCCCATAAATTAACATATTTCTATTAATGTTAATTTGAACCAATTTTCTTCATGTTCAACATCAGGGGTTGAATAAGCTGTCATTAATAATCTTTGTTTACCAAATCGAAACAGATGTTCTATGTCATAACGTTGCCGATAAGATTCATAGCAATCAATCAAACTTAACTCTTGACGACGAGAACCAATAACAATTAACCACATCGGTTTCCCAATCTGATTACCTACTTCATCAGTAATATTAATTTGTAGTAAAGTAAAAGGATAACGATTCATTTTATAGTTCTGAGTTCCTTTCATTAACATCTGATTCCAACCCGAAATTGTTACTGTCAATTGACGACCTTTTCTAGTAGTAAAAATGGATTGACTAACCCCAGTAGGTTCATGCCAAGTATTTTCATCTTTCAGGTCAAATTTATCTCCATACCAACGGGGATGTCCAGAGGTAATTTTTGGGTTTGTTTCTCTGATAAATTGACGGTAAAAGACTCGATTGCTTCTCACTCGTGTCACGGTAATTAAATTTTTATGCTTCACTTGTTCTCCAATAAAATCTCGTTGGCTATAGAAACTATCCGCCACTAAAACTGATAATTTATCTCCAGAAAAAGAAGCTGTTTTAAATATTTTTTCCAGTTGTTTATTACCAATATTAGTAGCCTTTTCTGACGAGGGAACCCTTCCTCCTAATAAGGGAACAGCCCAAGGTACATTACCTGTTGCTATTCTCTCTGGCAAAGCACATATAACTGAATAACAATGGCCAATACTAATGGGTTTATTTCCTTTAATTGGATTGGGATAATGGATAAAACTTTTGTCGGCTAATGTGGGTGAAAATTGACGAGGATAGGGAGTTGTGTCAATTCCAAATAATTTAAAATGCCGGGAAACTGGTTCGGGAATTGTTTGAGAAGTTGCCTCTAATAGAGAATTCAATTGTTGTGAGTAATTATGATCATTTTGATGAGGTAAAAATGCTTGAATTCCTTTATATAAACTGTTATAATCTCGACGAAATAAAGGATGTTCAGACAATTCAAAAATCCGAACTTGCGATTGGGTTTGATGAGAGGGCATCTACTAATTCTATAACAGTTTCTTTTCTGGCATTAACTCCATGATAAAGGTTTTGCCTCCAGGATAAGAATTCCTTGATTGATTGACTGTTTTCTTGATTTTCCATGGTTGTCAGTAATACACCTTTGAATGTTAGTGTATATTTTACGCCAATATAAATCCTTTCTTAACTATTCAGTCTCATGTCTACACAACCATCCAAGCAAACCACTCAATCAGCAGCCATTAGAGGGAAACAAATTCAGGGTTTAATTCGCATTTATGAAGCAGAAAATTAAGAAAATTGAACGAGAAGGGGAGGTCATTCCTCGTGATTGTCATATCATTCGTTATCAAGTCAATAGAAACCAGAAACTTTACTATTATTATAAATTACAATCTACTTCACCGATTTTTCCTATGGCTACTGATAGTCAGAAAAAAACTAAATATAAATATTTAGGCAAAGCGGGTAGTGAAGCTCATATTGATGCAGTTGAAAAAATGACTCGAAGGGATATTATTGATGAGTTGGAAAGGGTTATTCATTCCCTTCAAGAAAGTCCTGCTAGATATCTGTTTCGGTGGAGAAATTGAACCAGACCCATCCTATGATTTTCAGGATAATAAATAATGTCAAAAACCAAGATAATCCCAGTATGAATTCAGTCTTTAAATATTAATTTTATTAGTTAGTGTAAATATTACCCTAACCTTTTTTTGTCCAAAGTCCAATAATTAAGTTAGCATTATATAGAAATTAGGCAGAAACCGGATTTCTCAATGAAAGTTTGCGTACATTAGGCAATACAATAAACTGGGTTTCTAAGAACGGCGTAAGTCAAGTCATATTATAGTGCATTGATAATCAACAATTTTGGAGAATTTTCTATGAGTTCCGATACTATGGCGCTAAGGGTTGCACAACTGATGAAAGCATACGATAAACAACCCTATACGACTGAATTTGATGGATTTCAATTAAAAATTGGCAAGGGTGTTTTTCCTACTGATGTATCATTCGCAACCCTGAAGTTAGGACATATTCTTGGCAATTATCACCCAGAATGCGCTCTCGATATGGGATGTGGATGTGGTTATTTGGCATTAGTGATGAGAAGAAACGGCGTTCCTAAAGTATATGCAGTAGACCTCCATCCACCTGCAATTGAATGCGTTTTGGAGAATATCAGAAATAACCCAGAGGTTTCTCCTATAGAAGTTTGTCAGAGCGATCTATTTCAGGAAATTGAAAAAAAAGTTGTTTTCGATCTAATGGTGTTTAACCACTTTTATCGTCCGGGAGGTACTGCAATTTTTGGAGAAAACAGTGACGGAGGGAAAGATGTGTTTCAGCGTTTTTTATCTGAAGCTAAACACCGACTGAATGCTGGTGGTGTCATATTGACAAGCTTTGTAAAAATGTCTGACCCTGAAAATGACCCTCAAGCGATCGCTATTCAAGAAGGATTTAATGTTAGAACGCTTTTAACTGAAGAAAATTACATGAATATGGGAGATTTGTTTATATATGAGATTAGTTTAGGAGCATAATTTATTAAGGGTTTGCGTGGTCATTTTTATAGCAGTCGAAGCAAAGGTTAGGGCACATCAAAAGCCTAAAACCTAGACAACAAGATTTTTCCTTCTCCCCTCTACCTTCTGCCTTTTTCTGTATTACTTATGCCCAGGATAAACTCAATAGAAACATATTTTTGTTGGGTTGCGCTGTCGCTTAACCCAACCTACAGGGATTTTTAAATTAGCAGGAATAAACAAAATTATTCTAGGGATAAAAATCAAAATTTTAGGGGAATTAAGCTAAAGAAAATCTGTTTCTGAAATAATAGACATCTCCGAAAATAAAAAATCAAATCAATTATTATCCAGAAATTATCTATTCTTTCTTCCTGTTCCCAGTTAAGTGTTCCCTGTTCCCTCTTTTCTGGATATGTCTAATAGGAATAATGCTAGAGAACCTATCAATGGAAGATAATAATTAATGAAGGAAAAAAAAGACTTTACTGCCTACAAAAAACATCCACTATGTGGGGGTTCATTTATTAACTGGATAAAACTGGTTATTTCTAATGGTGGTATTGATTCACAATACATACCCAGAGCTTTGTCTGTTTCCCAGGAAAGTTTGCTAACTATTCCTTTGAGAATTTTAGAGCAAGTCAAATTTGGTAAAAAAATTGAAGACTTATCGCTGGAATTTTCTCCTATATTTATTGTTGGTCATTGGAGGAGTGGCACAACTTATTTACTCAATTTGCTTGCTCAGGATAAAAATTTAGGATACATATCACGTTTACAAGGGTTTAGAGGGTCTGAAATATTTCTGTCTGCCTATGAATTAGCTAAACGTTGGGCTGAGGAAGATTTTAATAGGAATAGAATTTCAGATAATATAATCATGTCGGCTAATTTTCCTTGTGAGGAAGAATTTGCTCTGGCTAATAGTTCATCTTATTCATTTTATTTAGGTTTTTACTTTCCTAAAAATATAACTAAAATCTTTGAAAGAAATGTCTTATTTGAAGGTCTGGATGAAAAAGAAAAAAAGGAATGGAAAAAAGTTTATCAAAGACTGATAAAAAAAATAACTCTGAGTGCGGAAGGGAAAAGGTTAGTGCTGAAAAATCCTTTAAATACAGCCCGTATCCCAATATTGTTGGAAATGTTCCCAGAGGCAAAATTTATTCATATTTATAGAAATCCATACAAAGTATATGCTTCAACTAATCAGCTTTTTAAAAGACTTATAAAAGCTATGGTTTTTCAAAATGTCAGTGAAGCAGATATTGAGAAAAATATTATTTTCTTTTATCAACAAATGATGCAAAAATTTTTAGATGATAAGAAAATGATCGAGCCAGAAAATTTAGTAGAAATTAAGTATGAAGATTTTATTGGCAACGAAATGGCAGAACTCAAAAGAATATATACTAATTTGAATCTCTCTGGCTTTGCCGAAGCAGAATATGAGTTTAAAAAATCTCTTGAATCTCAGAAAAATTATCAAGTTAATCAGTATGTATTAGATCGAGAAACAATCGACACAATAACTAAGGAATGGAGATTTACTTTGGAAGAGTGGCAATATAGTTTACCTGATGATATTAGTATATCTGAAAAAGTACAGAAACCGGGTTGATATTAATATCCGAAAATCTGACCATTTTTTGAATTCAAAATTCAAAATTCAAAGTTCAAAAATTTTGGTTTTAACTTAATTTCAATAATTGTTTAATTAAGGATTCAAGCTTCGTTCTTCAGAGAGTGAAAAAATCAAAAATATTTTCCTTATCTCAAGCCTCTGACTTTCCTGCTCATGCTCGCAAACAGGTAGAGGTTATAATGAGCGAATTAATAATGCAAGAATTTTGAATTGATTTGACATTAGTTTGACACAAACCTGGTTTCTTATTTAATTGCTGTTTTTAGATTTTTTAAGAGATATTTTCTATAGTTAAGAAAGAATTGGCTCTTGACAATTACTGATGATGAATCTCAAACTAGGAAATGTTTTTCTAACTGTTCCCTGTTCCCTGTTCCTTATTCCCTGTTCCCTGATATAGCTAGCTAATTAACACTTTTTTAAATCACATTTTATCTCCCTATTTATGGAATTAGAGAAATTTATTGGATTAACACCTACTCGATTAATCTGGCAAACACCACACAGTTTAATAGAATGGTTAGACATGAGAAATATAACCTTCTCTGAACCATTCCTCAATCAAACAATAGCTCGCTGTCTTAGGGATGAACCTAATCGTTTAAAGTTACAGACAAATATAGATGAACTGAGTAATTTGTGCCAGATAAAATCCGGTCTTGAACCAACTGGATTTATATTTCACACCCAAAGATGTGGTTCAACATTAATTTCTCAAGCATTAGCTACACTACCTCAAAATATCGTTCTTTCAGAACCCAGAATAATAGCTGAAGTTTTGGGAGGTAATATTTTTGCTTCTCTGGATTTTTTAGCTATTCAAAAATCAAATTTTTGGCCTACTTCAACAGATTTAACTGACCATAGTCTAAAGGATAGATCGCAAGATAAAATTAAAGAACTTAAGTTCCAATTTGAAGATACTGTATTTGCAGAAAAGCAAAAAATTACATATTTACAGCAGGTAATTAGTGTTCTAGTTCAGCAGCGTTTAGGTTGCGAAAAAAACTACTTCATTAAGTTTAGTAGTGAGCATATTCTGCAACTGCCTTTGATTAAGAAAGCTTTTCCTAATACTCCCTGGATTTTTATTTATCGTGATCCTATTGAAGTAGTAGTTTCAATACTCAAATCGACTTGGGCTTTTTGATTGGTCAGTTGATAGAAATCAGCCTTGGATAGTAGCGACTATAAATTCTTTTTTGGCTCAAGATGTTGAACAAATTAGTTATGAAGAATACTATTGTATAATTTTGACAAGTTTCTTTAGTGCAGCACTAGAAATGTTCGACCAAAATGCTTTATTTTTGAATTATAAACAGTTGCCTGAAGCAATATGGAGTTCCATTCCAGACTTTTTCCAAATTTCATTATCTGAAAAAGAAAAAGAACAAATGCGTGAATTAACACAGTATTATTCTAAGGGTAAAGAGAGGAAGAAATTATTTACAAGTGACAGTGCTATTAAGGAGCAAGAAGCTTCTGAGTTAGTGAAGTTAATGGTAGATAAGTGGTCAGGAGAATTATATGAACGTTTAGAGTTAGTCCGCCATTCTCGACTGATACATAATTAAATTTTTAAGTAGTTGTGCAAAATTAATGACACGTATTTATTAAAGGAATATATAGTATATAAACCAAATAGATATTTATGAGATTATGACATTTATTAGAGACTTATATAGCAATCCTAAATTAGGTTGTAAAATTTTGTCGTAGGGGTTTGGTCTCCCAACTCTGTTTTAATCTGGGAGCAGTTTTAATTAATAAGGTAAGAGTCTATATAGATTTAGATAAATAGAGTTTGCTGATTAAATTTTAAAGCATTAACAGATAAAGGTTTTAGTCTGTAATGGTCTTTAAAAAGTACAAGTTTTTGCTCCTTAAAACTCATGCATGTTAGGATTTTGAGTTGACTATAGCAGAAAAATCACGAATTAAATTCTTCCTTCTGCCTCCTCTAAATTCCTTACTCCTCCTGTCTCCTGTCTCCTGTCTCCTGACTCCTACCCTCACCCATAAGACTTTTTCAGCAAACCCTAAATATAGATTTTAACAACTTTTGTAGTAAGATTTTATTCTAGGTAAATTAATATAGCTTTAAACCTATACCAAAAAAAATAGCATTTAGCTGTTAGCTGACAGCTAAATGCTTACGACTTAATATCAGAGGTTATTCATGGCAATTCAACTTCAACAAGCTTTAGAAGTGGGGAAATATCTTTTGACTCAACGTCTGAAAGGAAAAAAATATTTCCCGCTAGTTTTAATGTTAGAACCTTTATTTAGATGTAATTTAGCTTGCCCTGGTTGTGGAAAAATTCAGCATTCTAAAGAAATACTCAAGCAAAATTTAACGCCTCAAGAATGTTTTGCTGCTGTGGAAGAATGTGGCGCTCCTGTAGTTTCTATTCCCGGAGGAGAACCTTTATTACATCCACAAATTGATGAAATTGTACAAGGGTTAGTTGAATGTAGAAAATTTGTTTATTTATGTACTAATGGTTTATTACTCGAAAAGAATCTCGATCAATTTCGACCTTCTCCTTATCTAACTTTTAGCGTTCATCTTGATGGTTTACAGGCAAATCACGACAAATGTGTTGACCGAAAAGGGGTGTTTGAAATAGCGGTTAAAGCAATTCGTGCCGCTAAAGCTAAAGGGTTTCGAGTTACTACTAATACTACTGTTTTTGAAGGAACAGACCCCAAACAAATGCAGGAATTTTTTGATTTTTTGGCAAGTTTAAATATTGATGGAATGATGATTTCTCCTGGTTATAGTTATGAGTGGGCACCAGACCAGGAAAATTTTCTGAAGCGACAACAAACACGGTTATTATTTCGAGAAATTCTTGCTCCTTTTAAAGCTGGTAAAAAGAATTGGAATTTTAATCATAATCCTCTATTTTTAGATTTTTTGATGGGGGAAAAAGATTATGATTGTACCCCCTGGGGTAGTCCTAGTTATAGTGTGCTTGGTTGGCAAAAACCTTGTTATTTAATGAATGAAGGGTATTATGCTACTTTTAAAGAACTTTTAGAGAAAACTAATTGGGATAATTATGGGTATAAAAGTGGAAATCCTAAATGTGCTGATTGTATGGTTCATTGTGGTTATGAACCAACAGCAGCAATGGCAGCAATGGAGTTAGAAAATATTCCTCAAGTTGTGGGTTCTTTGTTGAAAATTGGTCGTTAAATAAGAGGTTATTTCAGTTATCAGTTATCAGTTATAGCAATGAGCGCTGGTATATTTACAAATTGCAGGAGGGGCCAAGCAGCTCAAAGTCTTATATTATCGCCAATTTATTCCCTAATAGTGCCTGTAGCAATAGTGCCTGTTTCCTGCGCACAGCGCTATATCAGTAACCTCTGGCTGTTTGCGCAACATTCCGCAGGAAACCCAGAGGCTTGAAATAATGAACTTTTATCTTTTCATTCCCTTAAAAGGGGAAGTTTTAAACCTCTTTTTTTAGTAAGTAAAGAGGAAAGAAGTAAGCAGGTTTTAGTTATGTGGTAGAGAAGGAGTAAATATTGATAAAATTACGTCAAAATAGTGGTCTAAAGCCGAGCATTTTAAGGGGATAAAAAAAGAGAATATTCCTTATTAAGCGAATTTGATATTCAATTCTTGGGACGTCATCTTTGCGGTTCATCATCTGTGAAGTTTTGTCGTTTTTTCCACCGCCAATAAATTTATTTTTTAGCTTACACTAGAATTCATCTAACAGATGACTAAAACATAGCTAATTTATTATCGCTAATTAATGAGACTTTATATTGTATAAAATCAGGGATTTAACTTTTTGATTCAATTTTTATTTCTTCTTTCTTCTTTTCTCTTACTTCTTCAAAGTTTACTTAATCTCGTATTTTAAAAAAAATGTCTTACAGCGACTTCACATTAGCAAAAGTTAAACAAAATTTTGAAATTAACACCACTGAGCAAAACAATTATTTTGCAAATTTACCACCATTAGAACCCAGTTCATTATTAACAGAAACATTAAATTATAACGTAGCGATAGCTCTAGCAAGTAATAGCGAAAAAGCTCGTTCGGAAATGATTATTGCTCCGATATTAATAGACTTGAAAAGACAAAGCCAAGAGCAAATAAATATTTTTTCAGGGATAGATTTTACCGTGGAACCAGAAAAAGGTTTAAACGGAACTTGTGACTTTTTAATTACTAAGTCTCCAGAGATGTTAACAATAACAGCTCCAGTCATAACTATTGTTGAAGCTAAGAAAGAAAATCTCAATTTGGGATTAGGGCAATGTATAGCAGAAATGATAGCTGCTAGAATTTTTAACCAAAAAGAAGGCAACAATATAAGTACAATTTATGGAGTAATTACGTCAGGAACTAACTGGCGGTTCTTGAAATTAGAAGGGGAAAATATTATTATAGATTTAAACGAATATTATCTAAATCAAATTAATTTAATCATGGGAATATTAATAACTACTCTAACTACTTAAAAAAATACAATTAAATGTACACTATGCTTCATATAAGTTATACAAATTACAAAAAGTAATGCTATACTTAAGTAATACTTCAATTATTAAGTAACTAATATAGACTGAATAACCTGATATTTATGATTACAAAAAACACTCGTATTGGTATTGTCGCTGCAGGAACAACAGGAACCTATTTAACTTATTTATTAGCTAAAAAAGGTTATAAAGTTGACTTATTTGAAAAATCTTTTGCTCCCCATACTGATGGCTGCGGTATCCTCTTAATTTCTCCAGGAATGCAAGCTGTTCATCAGGGAAACCCAGAATTATGTTACCAGTTAATAGAAAAAGGTATGCCTGCAAAAACCTTTGAGTTTCCTAACTTTAAAGACGAAGTTGTCAACCGAGAACAGCCAGAATACGAAGAGAAAGGGATTCCTGGAATTTTAATCCATTGTAAAGCTATCTTAGAATCAATTCTCACCTATTTACCTCAATATTGCCTACATTGTAACGCTTCTTTTAGCCATTTAGAACAAATAGAAGATAAAGTAATTGCCTATTTTAAAGATGGGAGTCAGTGGGAAGGAGATTTATTGATAGGGAGTGATGGGATTTACTCAAAACTCAGAAATTTTGTGGTTCCTGATGCACAATTATCTTACTTAGGGGATGTTGTATGGCGTGCAATTGTCAAAGAAGACGAATTTTGCCAAGATGGTTTGTTCCTGTTTTACATCCGAAGTCGTGGAATTTATTCAAATTTCTTTGATATTGGTCATGGTTATACCCATTGGGGCTTTTTTCTGGAAAAAGATCAAGAAGAATCTGAATTTAACTTATCTCGACCTCACAATGTAGGAATGTCTTCCCAAGAATTAGAAAAAATTCCTGAAGCAGCCCGAAAAGTCATTGAATCTACTCCAAATGACCAGATTGTTTGCAATTTTTCCTACGATATTGATCCTATACCTCAATTTTATGATGGAAATGTCCTTTTGATTGGGGATGCTGCTCACGCAAAAAGCCCTAGCCTTGCTAGAGCAATGACGTCAGGGTTTGAGGATGCCTTGGCTTTATCTCGATATTTGGAAGAAGGTGAGACAATTTACAAAGCTTTGGCTAAATTTCAAGTAGAAAGACTACCTATTGTTCATGAGTACCAGCTTACCAGTCGGGAGATTAGCCGGAAGACTGGACGGAAAAGTAAACAAAAAAATGGTTAATTTGGTGAGGTACGCTCACGCGAGCAAGATGCACGGTTCCCGAAAAATCGCACTGAGAACATTTAATTATTAATATCTGTACTTCACATACTTGGAATCTGTCATATGTTGAAGTTACTGATAACTGATAACTGATAACTGATAACTGAAATGGCTTCTATCAAACCTGCTCTAATAACTAAAGTAATACCCGACTCCATCGCTGCTGAAATTGGTTTTGAACCTGGAGATACGATCGCTTCTATCAACGGAGAACAACCACGAGACCTCATCGACTATCAATTTATTTGCGCTGACGAATATCTAGAAATAGAAGTCATCGACGCTAAAGGTAAAACTCACAATATTGAAATAGAAAAAGACTACGACGAAGACCTGGGGTTAGAATTTTCTACCGCTGTTTTTGATGGTCTAATTCAATGTAATAACCGTTGTCCGTTTTGCTTCATCGATCAACAACCACCAGGTAAACGAGACACTCTCTATCTAAAAGATGATGACTATCGTCTCAGTTTCCTTTACGGTTCCTACTTAACTCTGACTAACCTTCCGCAACGGGAATGGGAAAGAATTGAACAAATGCGACTTTCGCCTCTGTATGTTTCTGTTCATGCTACGGAACCGGAATTACGATCGCGTCTTTTAAAGAACTCCCGCGCTGGTAAAATACTCGAACAAATTCAGTGGTTCCAAGAAAGGCGACTGCAAATACACGCTCAAGTTGTAGTTTGCCCAGGAATTAATGATGGCATTCATCTGGAACGTACATTATTAGATTTAACGAAATTTCATACTGGAGATATACCCGCAGTCGCATCCGTAGCAGTTGTACCAGTCGGGTTGACTCGTTTTCGCCCTACAGAAGATGAACTAATACCTGTCACTACTGCAAAAGCAGAGGAAGTTATAGAGCAAGTGCAGGAAATTCAGGGGAAACTCACATACACATCTGGGACTAATTGTATCTGGTTAGCTGACGAATGGTTTTTGATTGGCCGTCGAGAATTGCCCCCTACTTCAGAATATGAAGATTATCCTCAAATTGGTAATGGTGTCGGTTCAATTCGCCAGTTTTTATCACAATTTGAAACTTATGTCAAAGAATTTTTAGAATCAGACATTTGCTTAAGCACCCCAAGAAAATTAACCTGGGTAGTAGGAAATGCAGTCGAGAAAGCATTTGTAGCGATCGCCAAGCAACTAAATCAAATTGAAGGATTGGAAGTAAATATGGTAGCCTTATCTAGCAATTATTGGGGACAAGACATCACTGTAACTGGACTATTAACAGGCCAAGACTTATTAGAAGGTTTGCAGGGACGAGATTTAGGGGAAGGCATCTTACTACCCTCAGTCATGCTCAAACAAGGAGATGATCTATTTTTGGATGACATGACTCTAGAAGAATTAGCAGCTCAACTTCAGACACCTATTTGGCCAGTTGCCGGAGTAGAAGAGCTAGTATTAACTGCTCTGGGCGATCGCTGAGTCATTTCAGTTATAGCGCTATGCGCTAGGGAATAGGGAATAGCGGTGCAACCCCGCGTCGGCGTAAGACGCAAGGGAACGCGTACCAAGAGAGGGAGTAGGGAATAGTAAACTGTCAAAGGATTTTTCGTATAGGGAAAAGCTCCGCTAACAGAATTTAGAAATGTCCTAATCTTTGCTTCGACTTCTATATCAGTACCTCATGGTTCTCACCATCGGGATTAAAATAATGAACTTTTATTTTATCATGCCCTTAAAAGGGAAGACTTTAGACCTCCTGGTTTTAGTCAACAAACAAGAAGTTAAGGTTATAGGAAAATCCCTAATTTTTCAGTAATAGGACTTCTGCATAAACATATATATAGCGTCAAAAACTGTAACGTTATAGTTTTTACACTCTATATATAGTACCTTTGTGTAATTCCTAAGTAATTAATTTAACTTTTCACCTTTGATTTTAGTAAAGCAATTAACCCATTAGTTTAAAATATCTGTTGGACTTGGAGACTAATAAAAAAATCCATGAGTGTTTTTCGTAATATTGTAGTAGTAGGAGCGATCGGAGCAGTTATTTCAAATGCAGGCCAGGGGTATTCAGCCCCACTACCTAGGCATTCCCAAAGTAATACTCCTGAAAATTCAATTTTAGACCCAGAAGAGGTCAAAGAACAATTTGTTGAGGTGAAAGAAACTGAGAGGGTTAAGTCAGATAATGATTCCTTGGAAAATAAGGGAATTAGTCAACTCAGACCTCAAGGTAGTTTATTAGAAAAGTTAAAATCAAATTCTTCAGATACAGAAGTACCATCAAATAGAGACTCAGAAGTCAATATCAATAAACAACTACCTGAGTCAAAACCTAATCAAAAGATAATTTCGGAATTAAAAGAACTCGAAAATATATATAAAAATACAGGTAGTTTATTAGCAGAATTAAAATCTCAGGGAAAAGGAGAAAATAGTTTTGCTTCAGGATTACAATTTAAACAAAATATTAATCTTAGTTTTGCAGCAAATAAGAATCAAAAATTTAGCATAGACTCGAAAAAATTAGTAGACCTCGGCAAATCTAATTCCAGTTTATTAGATTTGCTAGAGTCAAAGTCGGAAAATTATCAGGTAGAAAGCCAAATTAATTCTCCACTAGAAACTAGCTTTAAACAATCAATAATTCTGGAGAATCAAAATACTGAAAAATTTCATCCAGATTCACAAAATTTAGAAGGATTAGCAACATCTAATTCTAGTTTATTGGATTTGCTAGAGTCAAAGTCGGAAAATTCTCCACTAGAAACTAGCTTTAAACAAGCAATTATTCTGGAAAAGAAAGAGAGTGCAAAATTCAATCCAGACTCGAAAAATTTAGCAGATGTCGGAAACAAATCAAATTCCAGTTTATTAGACTTGCTAGAATCGAAGTCGGAAAATTATCATGGAGATACTCAAATTAATGCTCCTCTAGGAACCAACTTTAAACAAGCTATTATTCTGGAAAAGAAAGAGAGTGCAAAATTCAATCCAGACTCGAAAAATTTA
>JBCDJM010000212.1:0-13415 GCA_038747755.1 Cyanobacteria bacterium P01_H01_bin.35 | reverse complement strand
CGCGGGGTCTGACCGCTTGCGCCTAGCCTCTTACAGAGGAGCTGCCTCTTGCAGAGGAGCTGCGCTAACGCTTTTCATGTCGCGTTTGCGTTAGCATTCCGTAGGAAAGCGAAACGGCGACGCGGGGTCGCACCGCTATTCCCTATTCCCTATTCACGCTTCGCGTAGCGCTATAATATCATGTCTGAAAAACACCTATTAATCACCAATAATATGCCTCTAGATAAACTACAACAACTAGCAACTAAGTCTGTTGATTTGCTAGGGACAATTCTTGATAACTCAAACATTCCATTACAGGAAAGAGCAGAGATTGCTTTGCGAATATTAGAGATAGCTCAATCTGCTGAAGGAAATATTCAAAATCAAATAACTTCAGCTAATAGTAATATTATTGCACCTCCTACCTCCACAATACCCAAGTTTATTCCTAATTATTCTCAGTTACACTCAAATCCAAATCAATCCCAAATTTTACCAGTCAACTGTTTACAAATTGATAATTTCCTAACACCTCAACAACTAGAAGTAGCACTTACAGTTGCCATCCAAAATAAAAGTAATTTTACCGATTCTTCAGTTCATAATAAAAGCACCAATCAAGTCAAGAAATTTCGACAATCTTCAGTTCTCCACCATAAATTTTATCCCGAACTTGCTGCATCCATACAAAATAAAGTCTTAAATATTCTCCCCTCAGTTTTGCAAAAGCTAAACCACCCAAATTTCTCCACATTTAATATTGTTATTCAACTAACAGCACACAACGATAATTGTTTCTACACAATTCATAGTGATGCAAATACGGAAATGACTACCACTAGAGAAATGACTTATGTCTACTATTTTTATCAAGAACCAAAATCATTCTCTGGAGGAGAATTAGTAATTTATGAAACTAAGATAGATGGAAATAATCTTTCCAAACATAATGATTTTAAAGTAATTGAACCTCGTAATAATAGTATTATCTTTTTCCCTAGTCGTTACTTACATGAAGTCTTACCCGTTAGTTGTCCGACTAAAGCATTTGAACATAGTCGCTTTACCTTTAATGGTTGGATTCGCCGTCAAGATTAGGTGTGGTCTTATACCATTTCTCAAAAATATTGCTATATTTGGTTGGATGGCGGAGGGACGTTTTGCTAACGCAAAGCTCCGCTAACGCTATGCGACATGTTTGCGCAGCATTCCGGAACGGAAAACGCATTTTTGTTATGCAACGTCCGTACCGGAGTGTGGGAGGTGGGGGGAGAGGAAAAGTGGTGGCAATAATCACGAACTAGCTAATAATTGCCAAAAACAGACTTTGAATCTGGGTAACTACTTGATTGTTGAAGTATAGCACTAATGCATTGTAATTGGTATTACAGAGTTTATAAGTAGTGGACTGTTTAATCTTAAATGTTGCAATATACATCTGGCGAAAAAGATATAAACTTTTTGTTAGGGTAAGGAACACTTAACTGGGAACAGGAAACAGGAAATTGATTATTACGAATAATATATGAAAAATGATTTTTTCACTGAATTTTACAACTCTAGCTTATCTTAAATAAAGAGTAAGTTTATTTTCTGGAGATCTCTAATAGCAGGGGCGGGTTTCTCCATTAAATTAATGAGTTTTCACATTTGATTAGATAAGCCCGCCCCATAAGATTTATAGTCATTTATAGCGCTTTTCATTAACATAGAATACAGAGATTGTTACTTAAAGGTAGAAGGCACTTATGCTAAGGGCATAAGTTTTGTAGTCTACCTTTGTGAAAACCGCTATAAAATAAGGATGAAACACTTTTTTGCCTGAAACCCTTTCAAGGAAATAAACACTCGTCCCAGTATTATTCAGAATGACTATAACGCACCATTTTAGATGTGTTATTTCACTAAACTAATACGCATTTTAAATGCGTATTAGCAAGTCAAAAGTAATGGATGCAAAAGTAAAAATTGATAAAGATTTTATTGTCAAATATGTACACAATAAATATGTATGTTGTTTAAATGCTTAACAGCTTACCTAGGGTTGGCTGAAAAAGTTTTATGGGTAAGGCTAGGAGTCAGGAGATAGGAGACAGGAAAAATGGGAATTATAGGGAAGGTACTCGAAAAATTATTCCTCAATTTTTTTGCCATAATCATCTCAAAATACTAACTTTTTGCAACTCTATCCATCAAAAAGCTGGTATTTTTTTTTACTAAAAAATCCTAAAGTCTTTATCTGTCAATACTTTCATAATTAATCAGTAAGCCCTACCTACTAAAAAAATTATTTCTATATTTTACTTTCAAGTAATTTTGAACATAATAATACAGAAAAAATTAGCCAAAAATTTAGGAATGGAAATCTTACCCAAAGAAAAACTACAGCATCTAGTTGATAAGTCTGTTGAAATCCTCGAAAGGGTTTTGAATAATCAAAATATTTCTGAGCAAGACAGAGCAAAAATTGCTGCTAGAATTCTGGAAATTGAGAATCAAACAAGTAACAAAAACTCATCCCAGTCTGACCAAAAATTATTAAATCAACAAAATAAATCCGAAATTTCCGATGATTGGAAACAATGGATGGCTGAAAGTAAATTAGGAAACTACCCTGATATTTTAATTATTCAAGAAATGGTTAAAAGAGGAATAGATGAGCAAATTGCTGTAGCAGAATTAAATCATTTAACTACTAATCCATATTTCAAAGCAAGCAATAACATGATGCAGTTGTTCAGGAAACTGGAGTCGATGTTAGAAGTCCGCCATCAAATTTTTCAACTATCTCCAAACTCTAGCTATATAGAACGCAGAAGTCGTATTTCCAAAGAAGAATTTTTAGCAAAATACTACGCCACAAATACGCCAGTTGTAATTACAAATATGATGACTGAATGGCAAGCTCTGTCTTTGTGGACTCCAGAATACTTTAAAACTCATTATGGTGATACTGATGTAGAGATTCAAGATAATCGTAATTCAGATGCACAATATGAAATTAATAAAGGGCGACACAAAAGAGAATTAAAGTTAAGCAAATATGTCGATATGGTTGTCAATGGCGGTGATACTAATGATTATTATATGGTTGCTAGTAATCGTAATTTTCAACGAGATAAAATTAAAAATCTCCTGGATGATATAAATGTTTATCCTGATTTTTTAGATAGCTCAAATACTAAAGGTAAAATCAAATTATGGTTTGGTCCAGGTGGTACAATTACACCAGTACATCATGACCAAACTAATCTAATAGGCGCTCAAATATATGGAAGAAAACTTTGGCGAATTATCTCTCCAGATCAAACCCCATTTCTCTACAATTATCAAACTGTTTTTAGTCAAGTGGATTTAGAAAATCCAGATTACTATAGATATCCTTTGTTTAAAAAGGTGAAAATTCTTGAGGTAATTCTTGAACCTGGAGAAATGATTTTTATTCCTATCGGTTGGTGGCATCAAGTTAAGTCACTTAATGTTAGTATTTCTCTTTCTTTAATGAACTTTATTTTTCCAAATTACTATAAGTATCAAAATCCTAATATCCAATTAAAGCAACTATAGCGCTACGGTTAAGTCAAAAAGCAGTAGGGGCGGATGGGCAGTCGCCCCTACAGATGGTGTATAACTAGATATTTTTCGTAAGTCCTCTTAAAAACAGGGGATACAGAAGAACTAGCTTATAATTTTGGTTATAAGATAATAATATCAACCGTAAGACTTTTTCGATATTCTAAATCTATGACCAAGAAATAGGGTCTTAAGCCTCTGCTTCAGTCAGAGGTACTGATAACTGATAAGTGATAACTGATAACTGAAATGACCACAACTGTCAAAGTTAAAACAGAGTATGAAGCGATTATTGGTCTAGAAACCCATTGTCAGCTTAGTACCCAAACTAAAATTTTCTCTAATTCCTCCACAGAATTTGGTGTTACTCCTAATACCAACATTGACCCAATATGTATGGGAATGCCAGGAGTATTACCTGTTCTTAATCAAAAAGTTCTAGAATATGCCGTTAAAGCAGGATTGGCCTTAAATTGTCAAATTGCTCCCTACAGTAAATTTGACCGGAAACAATATTTTTACCCAGACTTACCGAAAAATTATCAAATCTCTCAGTATGACTTACCCATCGCTGAACATGGTTGGCTAGAAGTAGAGATAGTAGATGAGGATGGTAGTGCAACTCGTAAAAAAATTGGTATTACCAGACTGCACATGGAGGAAGATGCAGGTAAGTTAGTCCACGGAGGTAGCGATCGCCTAGCTGGTTCAACTTATTCGATGGTGGACTACAACCGTGCTGGTGTGCCATTAATCGAAATTGTATCAGAACCGGATATGCGTTCTGGAGTTGAAGCTGCTGAATATGCTCAAGAACTAAGACGAATTGTCCGCTATCTTGGAGTTAGTGATGGGAATATGCAGGAAGGTTCTCTACGGTGTGATGTGAATGTTTCTGTGCGACCTGTGGGCCAAAAAGAATTTGGCACAAAAGTAGAAATCAAAAATATGAACTCCTTCAGTGCCATACAACGGGCGATCGAATATGAAATTGAAAGGCAAACTGAAGCTATTGAAGCAGGAGAAAAAATTGTTCAAGAAACTAGACTTTGGGAAGAGGGTTCTCAACGTACTATTAGTATGAGGACTAAAGAGGGTTCTAGTGACTATCGTTATTTTCCAGAACCGGATCTCCCACCTATTGAGGTATCAAGTAAACAGTTAGATGCTTGGAAAGTTGAACTACCAGAGTTACCAGCACACAAACGTCACCGTTATGAAAGTGATTTAGGTTTATCTGCTTATGATACTCGTGTCCTGACAGACGACTCTAATGTAGCAAAATATTTTGAGGCAACAGTTGCAGCAGGTGGAAGTTCTAAACAAGCAGCCAACTGGGTAATGGGAGATATTACTGCTTTTTTGAAAAATGAAAAAGTTAGCATTAATGATATTGCTCTGAAACCTGATAATTTGGCTGAGTTAGTCACAATTATTGAAGATGGTACTATCAGTGGTAAGATTGCTAAGGATATTCTGCCAGAATTATTATCAAAAGGTGGTTCTCCTAAAGAATTAGTAGAGAAAAAAGGTCTAATTCAAATATCAGATACTAAGGCAATAGAAGCAATTATTGATGAAGTTTTAGCAGCACATCCAGACGAGTTAGCAAAATATCGTGGTGGTAAAACAAAACTCAAAGGTTTCTTTGTTGGGCAAGTTATGAAAAAAACACAAGGTCGTGCTGATCCAAAGATGACAAATCAATTAATTAGTAAAAAGTTAGAAGGGTAAAAGTTTGAGGTGTTAAGTGTTAGGTTGTGAAAAATTTATCCTTGAACGACCTAACACATAACACCATGTTAAAGTTATGCACTAATATTTTACAGGTTCAAAACAGTAATTAAAGAAATGTTTGACTTTTAAATTGCTGAAATAAAAAAGGATTATCTATTTCTTTATAACCCTGTAAGCGTTTCTCAAAGAGAGCTTTATTAAATCCTATCTGGGTTGCTGGAGATGATAGATCGGGGTTCATATTCTTTGAATAATGCAAGTTATCCAAATGTTCTCTTTGTGCATAAAGAGCAGGTAAAAAATTCTCGAATACGCCAACTTCAATAGTATTGTGCAAGTGCCATGCTTCAAAAAATTCAGGTGAAATATTATGGCTGATTTTTTTGTTGATTTGTCGTGCTATAAAATTATCTGCACTTAAACCAATCACCACTTCATAATGATAATGCACACCAATAGTCTCACCATCTTTAATGACATCTTTAAAATGAATGCGTAAAACCATAGATGTTCCTAATATTGGAATTTCACGACCCATTGCCCAACCATCAGCCTCGCAATAAAAGATTTTTAATTTATTATCGACTTTATACTTCCAGCCATATTTTAAATATTGCATGGCTTCTCTAATTGTAATAGTAGCTCCAGCTTGCGCCGTATTTCCTCGCCCAAGAGTACCTGCCAAAGATATACTATGGTGATCCGAGGGATGCCATAGCAAGTATCCTGGGACTACTTGATTTTCATATCCTTCAATATCATCTAGCCTTACTTTCATGGTTTGAAAATGCTTAAACCACCAATGAATCATCTCTGAATTGACTCCTCGAAGCAGAGAGTGATTTAAAACAACACAGAACTGGCCATTTTTGCGCTGATGAATATCAAAATAGGTGGAAGATGTTGGCTTTAGTTCCCAGCCAAAGTTACGTTCTGGTGGCATCTTTAAATCAGTCATATCAATTTTTGTTTATTTAATTAATACTTTGTTCAAAAGCCTTTTTCGCTAATCTAGTCACATAAATCGTCACTACAATTGTAGCAATTAAACCAACTATCTTAATTATCCATTTAGTTATTTCTATAGTAAAACTTGTAGGTTCTTGAGATGTACCAATTAAAGCAATATCACATATTAAAGAACCAAGATAAACATACATAACTGTTGCTGGAATCATTCCCAAAGAACCCAAAATATAATCTTTTAAAGAAACCTGCATTACACCAAAAGCATAATTCAAAAAATTAAAAGGAAATAGAGGGCAAAGTCTAGTTAAAAAAACAATTTTAAATCCTTCATTACCCACAGCTATATCAATAGCTTTAAATTTTGGATGTTGACTTAATTGTTGATAAACCCAATCGCGAGATATGTATCTTCCAATTAGAAAAGCTATTGTAGCGCCTAATGTTGAAGCCAAAAAAACATAAATTGACCCCCAAAAAACTCCAAATATTACTCCTCCTCCTAGTGTCAAAACCGAACCAGGAATTAATAGCAAAGTAGCTAAATTATAAATAATGATAAAAGTTATAGGACTCCAGAAACCTAGACTTTCAACCCATATTAATGTATTTCTTAAAACTTCCGGTAGGTTAAAATATTTGCCTGTAATAATTAGGCTTATAACTAAAATAAATAATAAAATAAACTTGCCAATTTTTTTAACTTTTTTACTTCTATAAGCTGTTGTAATTATATTCATAATCTAAAGTACCCATACATAATTAAATGTTACTATTTCATTAGGAATGTAAGGGAGTTTAATTAATTGATAATTTGAAAATATTTGTGAGATATTTTAGGTTAATTGACATAACTAAATCACAAAAAAAAACTGTATAAATTTAACCCTGAATGTATTGATTAACTTCTTAATTAAATTTATATAAGTATATCATCATCAAATTATAATCATCTGAATTAACTATGAATTTTACCTGAGAATCAATGATAGATATTTAAGTCGGCCGACATAATTAAATTAAGTGTCGCGATGTTCCATACTTACGGTCAGTTCTGACTTAACCCGAATTATAAAGGTTGAAACTGTAGTTACAGTAATTTTTAGGATATTAATTTTGCTATCAAAAGCTAATAACTGAATGCTTACAAATAAAGTCTGATATAGCGCTGTGCGCAGGTAACAGGCAACAAGCAACAGGCAACAGGCAACAGGCAACAGGGGGAATAAATTGCCAATAATATAAGACTTTGAGCTGCTTTTGCCCCTACTGCAATTTGTAAATATACCAGCGCTCATTGCTATACTAATTATATTCCCTATCCCCTAAATTCCTAAAACTTTTGACCTCATTTCAAATGGAAAAATCTAATGCTAGTCAGACTTTAAACAAAGCTTAATCTAATTTTAATTATTGTATGTTAAGGTGCAGTTTAGATTTACATATATTTTGCCAAAACTTTCAGTCAATGAGTTTATATTATCGTCTTTTATGGAGTACAATCTTAATATTAGCTAGTCTATTTATAACTAACTTAAGCGCCTTAGCATCTACCAAGAAAACCAGTCTTTCGATTGAATCAAATAATAATAATTCTTATAAAAGTCTAGTAGAACAAGCAGAAAATTTAGCCCAAAAGACAATTAATCAAGAATTTGCCAATAATCCAGAAATTACAGAAATTACTATTACTATATTAGGAGAACGTAGAAGTCAAATAGTACCTGTTATTCGTTCTACTGTATCTCGTGCAGAATGGAAAAATAATCCTAAGATTGATGATTTTACTAGATATTTTGCCGATGCTAAATTCTTATTAAAGTTTGAGGATAATACTGACACTTCTGATAAGCCAACTCCAGTTCCTAGTTCTTCACCTCAAGTTCCTGCTCCACCTCCACCATCAACTGATTCTCAACCAAACATTCCTCAACCTCGAAATACATCTCCTAGACAAAGACCTATATTTCCCACTGATGAAGATGACACAGAAATAATAGATGATTAACAACTAATACAAGTAGAAATAATTCATTAATCGATAATGGATAATTATTGCTCTGCTGATTAAATCTGTAAGTATGACAGATAAATGCTTGAGCCTTTTTCTGGTAGAAAAAAGTGTGAATTTTTCAGTTGAAAACCCTCAAAAAGTTAAGATATAGCACTACGCATTTAGGTTAGGACATTAGTAAATTCTGAAATTTAGTCAGAGATTACTTTTGAATTTTGACTTGCGCGTAGCGCTATAAAAGGCATAAAGGTACAGAAAAATAAATGAAAAGTTATTCCTTCTACTTTCTCTGTATCCCCAGATATTTCACACTCCCTATCCTCTTCATCCTCGCCACACTCTGCTTTTTCAGCAAACCTTAATTATTAATTATTAATTATTAATTATTAATTGTTCATTATTAAACTATCGCTACAAGATTGATAAATCTAATCACTAAATTCAAGATAACTCCAATAAAATTTGCAATTAGATATCTTCCTAATATTTGGTTAATCTATCCATTAACCAAAATTTAAACAACGCTTTAACTAAATTTAAACAACGTTTTAACTAAATTTAAACAACGCTTTAACTAAAGATAAATTGTTGTAGATAAACTGCCTTCAGCAGTATTAAAAAAACTGATTACATAAATAGAATTTAGGTAAAAAAATACTGCTAGCAATAGATTCAAAATCTTTATCTATCACTTTTCAGAGAGAGAAACTAAAAAATAGAGTTTTATGTCTACACTAACTCGCAGAAAACTATTAATGTTCTTCGGATGTAGCGCAGCAGCTACAGCACTATCACCAAAAATTGGTAATTTTTTGGGAACCGAAGTTGCTCAAGCTCAAACGGGAGGTTTGAGTTTTACACCCCTAAAATTGGCACATCCTTTAGAAGCTTATGAAAATAACCCTAGCTTCGTACCTTTAGGAATTAGTGGAGATGGTGTACAAGGAGGTACACTACAAGCAGGTGTAGATGTAGCACTACAATCATACGAATACTTTGATGATGTAGTAGTACCCCCCGAATATGAAAGATATGTAATTGTTGGTTGGGGCGATCGCGTATATCCTAACCCGGAAGAATACTTTGGTTATAACTGCGATTATGTAAGCTTTATCCCGATTAACGGTAATCCTGATGATGGATACCTATGGGTTAACCACGAGTATGTCTCTTATCCAATATCATCATTACTAGGTGGTGATGACCTAGCTGGTTTCCCCACTACAGACCAACTTGTACTAGGTTTAGACTTATCTCAAGAAGGCACCTTCACCCGTGGCGAATTTGCTTATAACCAAGGTGGATCTATTGTCAGAATTACAAAAGGTAGTAATGGTCGTTATGCTCCTGTAGCAGATGATGCTAACCGTAGAATACATCTCCTATCTGGATTAGGAATTAACTCCGAACGTTCTGATGCTTATCAAGGCGTTACATCTTGGGGCCCAGCTAGCTATCAGACTGGAGACCAAAACTTCTTAATAGGTACTGGACCTGCTGCTACTGATGTATTTCCTCTAAGTTCCGATGGACTTGGTAATCGAATTATTGGTACAGCCTTCAATTGTTCTGGTGGTACAACTCCTTGGGGAACAATTCTGACTGCTGAAGAAAACTTCCAAGGTAGCGTTACAGAAGGCGTATTACCTAACGGTACTCAAACTGGTTATGATGAAGATCAAGAGATAGGTTTTATCTTTGGTTTAGTTGGTGAAAAGTATGGCTGGATGGTAGAAATTTCTCCAGCAGACCCAAGTTTCCAAAACAGAAAACATACAGCTCTAGGTCGTTTCCGCCACGAAAATATTGCCTTCCGAGTTGAAGCTGGACGACCATTAGTTGCTTATATGGGAGATGACCGTCGCGGTGGTCATACCTATAAGTTTGTTAGTAATGGTAATGTTTCCAATCCTAGCGACCCAAATAATACTCAACTATTTGAGTCAGGTACTCTTTATGTGGCACGATTAAATCCAGATTTTTCTGGTCAGTGGATACCTTTAGTTCCTAGTACACCTACTAATCCTCTACGACCAAGTGAAATTGCTGAAGCTGAATTAAATGCTTTTGGTGAAGCTCAAAGAGATGGTCGAATTCGCTTACCTCAACGTGCTGGTATTGGAGGAGCAGAAGAAGATGGTGGTTCTTTCATTCTAGACCTAACTAATGAAAGTGTAATATCTCAATATCAAGGCCAAACTCTAGCAGATTTCTATACTAGCCAAGGTGCTATTTTATCTGATGCTTTCTTAGCTTCTAACCTAGTAGGTGCAACTCCTACTTCTCGTCCTGAAGATGTAGAAGTTCACCCTGGTGATGGTAGTGTATTTATTGCCTATACAGATAATGCTCCTGGTGGAGATGGATATCCAGATTCTAGGGTATTTGTTGTGAGTAAATACTTTGCTAATGTTGATGCTATTCAGCAGTTTGGTGGTTTATACAGAATTATTGAAACAAACAGTGATGCTACAAGTACCACCTTTAGCTGGTCTGTTTTTGAGCATAGTGGAGAGGATGGTGCTATCAATGGTGCAGGTTTTGCTAATGTAGATAACCTGGAAATTGATACTCTGGGCAATATCTGGGGTGTAACTGATATGTCTACCAGCAATCACAATGGTTTCAGAACTGGTGCTGCTGGAGAACAAAGAGAAATTGACCATACTGCTACTGGAAATATTTCTAGCTTAACAGGGGTATTTGGTAACAACTGGGTGTTCTATATTCCTGTTGTTGGACCAAATGCTGGATTAGTTGTACCTTTTGCTTATGGTCCCCCTCGTTGCGAAATTACTGGACCATACTTTATCAGAAATAGTAGTGGTGTAGATGAAACTCTACTATTAGCTGTACAACACCCTGGAGAAAGCGCACCTATTGGAGATGGAGTTCTACTAGGTCGGGATATTGAGATGTTAAATTTAGATGGCACTCTCTTTACTCAGCAGCGAAGTGTACCTCGTGGTAGTAATTGGCCTAGTAATACAGGATATGTGGGTAGTCCTGGAGGCAGTTTTAATGGGTTGCAACCCCCAAGACCTTCTGTAATTGGTGTGACTCGTAGAGACGGTGGCGCGTTTGTTTAAAATTTAAGTCTAGTAGTAGACTGACAAACCTTAGGTGGTGCAATAGTAGGGGCGGGTTTTAGCTAGAATTTTATACTTACTCTAAGATTTACATAAACCCGCCCTGCTCGACGCTGAGTTATATCACTGGGGGCGGGTTTATCTGACTCAATATGAAAACTTGTTGTACGGACGTTTAGCTGGCGCACAACTTCGTTAACGCTGCGCGACATGTTTGCGCAGCAGTCCGAAGGATAACGCATTTTTGTTATGCAAGGTCCCTATGGTGAAACCCGCCCCTACGGAGTATAATTCCTCAATGCACTATTTTAGATAAAACATGCACTAATTTTGACTTTAAGCGCCTAAATAAAATCTATTATTTATCCTTAACCTCTTCTTTCATAGGTAAAGGAAGTTGAGCAAAATCTGGTAATCTTACCAGCTCTTTTTCCTTCTCTTTAATTGCCATTGGTAAACGTAGAGGTTCTGGTATTTCTTCAATCAGATGACCAGCTACAGGTAATGTTCTTTCTAAATCATCTAATGGTCTAGGAATTACCATTACAGCATTTAACTCTCCAATTCTTTCAGCTTCCTGCATTCCAGCTTCTACAGCTACCGCCACATTAGAAACCGAACCCCGAACAATAGCAGTACACAAACCTGCACCTGTAGTCTCATAAGCAGTTAACTGTACATCAGCAGATTTGAGCATTGCGTCGCAAGCTCCCACCATTGCCGGAAAACCTCTAGTTTCTATCAGACCAACTGCCTTATTTCTAAACTCAGCAGAAACCCTACCTTGAGATAGTCTAAATAAAAGACTGCCAATAGGTAATACAACTTCTAAATTAGGTAAAGGTCGAGGAATGACAGTCTTAGAAATAAGTTGTCCAAACTTTTCGGCTGTTTCTGCTCCAGACTCTACTGCTATACGAACATCCGCTATACCACCACGAACTACCGCCGTACAATATCCACTACCAATTTTTTCATACCCTACCAACATTACACCAGATGACTTCAGCATCATATCAGCAGTACCAACTATGGCCGGAAAACTTCGAGTTGTTACTAAACCAAGAGCCGCATCTCCAAACTTGATTGGCGATTCAATAGAGTCTAGCTTATAATCATTGTGGGCTTGTATTTTCATTTTCTACCTCTTTACTTCGGCGTAGTAGTTAACCCACCTAACTCTCTTCAACATTCTACCTGATGGTCTTTAGGGCTACTTTGAGAATTTTTTATATAAACAGGAATTACGCAAAATATTAAATTACATATTATATGTAGGGGTGACTCACGAATCGCCCCTACTAAATATGGCGGTTCTGCGTAAGTCCTGATGAAATTAAAAATATAAACTGGTTTAGTTAACCTATAATTAGAGTGAAAATTCTCACCAGTGTAAGTTTTCAGAATTAAGAAGTTAATTTTTAGAAATTATTAATTACTTTTTGTCCCTAAAAGATAGAAAGTTTTTTAGGTATCTCTCTACTTCATTTTAGATTATATTATATTTTTAGGACTTACGCAAAGACCATGTATATAGTGTTCAAAACTATAACGTTATAGTTTTTTGACTCTATATATAGTACCTCTCCGTAAGTCCTGATTTTATTTATAACGATCAAGTTATCTACTATTACCAAATAAGTGTGTTCTTGTCAAACAGAAATTTTCTGTTTATCTGCTAAAAACTTCAGTAGTTCCAAAATTTAGTATCAAGTCTGGGTAAGAAAATATTTTTAATCTTCATCATCAGGATGAGGAGTCAAAGAATTTTTATGAGGAAATAAAGTCTTCATTATCTGGTTGACATACTCCTTACCATAAATTTGAGGATCGATATTTGGAGATGCTTCTTCTTGTAATTGAGTCTTAGCTTGCTCAGTTTCTGTGTCAGTTTCCTCTGGAGATGAAAAAGTATTTGCTGATTGTAATTTAGTATTAGCCTTTTCAGTTTCTGTGTCAGTTTCCTCTGGGGATGAAGAAGTATTTGCTGATTGTAATTTAGTGTTAGCCTTTTCAGTTTCTGTGTCAGTTTCCTCTGGGGATGAAGAAGTATT
>JBCDJM010000211.1:0-13509 GCA_038747755.1 Cyanobacteria bacterium P01_H01_bin.35 | reverse complement strand
TTTTAATTAAATAATCACTAATAACTTATTTTTTAGTATAAATATATGGCAATCCTCCGCATATTTGTGGCAAAAATCTTGTCGCTTTTTAGGGAATAGGGAAGAGGGAACAGGGAACAGGTGGGAGTTTCAAATTTTTTATCTACTTTTTAATTTGTCACAACCTATTTATGATTGCTATAGCATTTCTCATAAAGATGAGGTACATTTACGATCCTCCTAAATCCCCCTTTTTAAGCTATCCCTTATAAACATCTTTCTTAACATAAAACTTGACAACATAGACAAGTTATGTTGAAGTCTTGAATCGGCTTTTTCACGAGAAAAGAGTATTTTTCAATACACTTTTTTATGAATGTAGACAGAATTCTTCCTCCCCCTCCTCCCCCTCCTCCCCACCCTCCGACAAGGGTTTCAGGAGTTCCTTATAAGGGATAGCTTCTGAAGGGGGAATTTACCTTTTTTGAATTTGGTATAATTCCTACTAATAATAATATCAAATCGGGATAATTACTATACCCAAGTCATTGCGACGGTCACTGGGTGGAAGGTTTGCGGAGCATTCCGGAACGGATAGCAATCTCAGGGGTCTGACGAGATTGCTTCCTATCGTGGCAATGACCAGTTTTCAATCGGATTCTATATAAGCCTGTATTTGTTGGGTTCGCTGCCGCTTAACCCAACCTACTACTATTTTCTTGTGCTGAAGTAAATAATGTTTGCCAAAATAAGGATTTATCATTATCAGGAATTTCATTTTTCCCAGACTGATTAATTATCTCAAAAGTCTGATTAATTGTACAGTCTAATTTTAGAGCTTCTACACAAGCTTCAGCAACAATAATTCTACTGGTTTCACCGAGTAATTTATCGCCTTTACCAACAATTATTTTTTTGCGATTTCCACTTGTGGCTTTGATTAATGTATTCAAATCGTAAGAAGTATAAGGACCGTCTGTTAGTCTACCTGGTCTAATAATTGTGTAAGGTAAACCAGAACTTTTTAAGAGATTTTCTGCTTTTAATTTATAATCTAAAACTCCAAATAAATTGAGGATTTTATAAGGAAATTGATCGGAACGTTCCACACCAACAGAAGAAACTAAAATAAATCGTTTTAAATTAGGAGGTATTACATTAATTAAGTTTTGATTACCTAAATAATCTGTGTTTTTTGGGTCATTATTTCCCAACCATCTAGTTGAGGGAAAAGCTGTAGTTCCGAGACAAGAAATAGCAGCATCTATTTGTTGATTTGCCAGAGATTTTTCTAAGGATTTTTGTTCGCGAACATCTCCTGGGAAAATTTTGATATTTGCTGAATTACCAAATAATTTTTGAGCTTTTTCCATGTCTCTAACTATGGTAATAACTTGATAATTTTCGGCGATTAATTTGGCAACTACGATTTGACCTACTCCTCCTGTTGCACCTAAAACTAGAACATTTGCAATTTGATTTGGCTCTGGAGTTTGTTTTTCTCTTATATTGTTATTCATATATATCAGTTTTGATATGCAATCCTAAATGAGTTGTGAAAAAAACTGTAGGGGTTTGGTTTCCAAATCCCCTTTTAGCTTGCTTTTAGAGACAAAAACCCTACGATACTAACATTTTCACCCTCGGTTTGGAGACCAAACCCCTACGATAAAATTTTACAACATAAGTACAGATTTCTATAGTGGTTATTATATTAATAAGGTGATTTTTCAAGAGTGAGATAAGTCTTTTTATTGAAAATAAATTATGCTGGTAGAATTATATTTTATAGTCAATCTAAATGACGGAATGAAATATGAATAACTGGAAAAAATATCTAATAAATTATGGTTGTGCTTCTCTATATTTATTAGGCTTTAATGCAGTTGTCCTAGCTGTTATCCCTCAAACAAAGATTGTGCCAACTCCAAAATATCAACTGGCTCAAACTCCTATTGGTTATTGTACAGTATCAGACCCAACTGATTCACCTCTGAATGTGCGAGCAAGACCAAATGGCGAAGTAATTGACACCCTGGAAAATGGTGCAGTAGTTGCTATTGGAGTTACTGATGGTAGTGAAGGTGAAAATTGGACAAGAATTATTCGTCCCATAGAGGGTTATGTATGGGCAAAATATTTAACAGATTGTCAATATAAGTATTGAGGGAGTAGGAAGTAGGGGGAAATAATTGATAATTTATGTGCTATAATTGACCATATTTTTTATTATTTGGAGAGGTCTATTAATTAGATAAATTTTTGGCCTATTTTTCTAAGAAGTTGCATATATTTTTCAAAATTGTTCTACTCTAGTTTATGTACCTAAGAATATAGAATTGTAATAATATGCCCAGAACTCAACGTAATGATAACTTCATTGACAAGTCATTTACGGTAATGGCAGATTTAATTTTAAAGCTACTACCAACAAATAATCAAGCTAAAGAGGCTTTTGCCTATTATCGTGATGGAATGTCGGCACAAGCTGATGGAGAATATGCTGAAGCTTTAGACAATTATTATGAAGCTTTAAAATTAGAAGATGACCCTAATGACAAGAGTTATATTCTTTATAATATAGGTTTAATTCATGCTAGTAATGGGGAACATGATCGAGCATTAGAATATTATCACGAAGCATTAGAAAATAATCCCAGAATGCCTCAAGCTTTGAATAATATTGCTGTTGTTTTTCACTATAGAGGAGAACAAGCAAAAGAAACAGGTAAGTCAGAAGAAGCAGATGGCTGGTTTGATCAAGCTGCAGAATATTGGAAACAGGCAATTAGTTTAGCTCCTAATAATTATATTGAAGCTCAAAATTGGTTGAAAACTACTGGGCGTTCAACTAAAGAAGTATTTTTCTAATTAATTAGGGAGTAGGGAGTAATTTACCAATGGATAATGGATAATTGATAATTGATAATTAATCAATTCTGCTTTATTGCCTCTCCTTTTAAGGATAAAAAAAGAACAGGTAATTTGCTTATATTCAATTCAATTACGGTTTTAACCAGAGGTAATTATCCATTATTCGTTATCAATTAATAAAAAGGAGGGAAAGTAGATCAAATTTTGGGGGAAAAGTGGATAATGAACTAAAAAATCCTCCAAATTAAAACTTAAATTTAATCATCTATCATGCCAGAATTTTATAGTTTGGAAAATAGGAAAAGTTACTGATGATAATAGACAATGAACAAGTGCGCAAAGTTGCACATTTAGCTAGATTAGAACTCAAACCAGAAGAAGAAGAAAAATTTACTACTCAGTTAAGTAATATTCTGGAATATGTTGAACAGTTGAGTGAATTAGATACGGAAACAGTGCCTCCTACTACTAGGGCAATTGATGTTAGTAATATCACTCGTGATGATCGCTTGGAACCTTTTCCTAACCGAGAAGAAATTCTCTCCTGTGCCCCAGAACAAGATGGGGACTTTTTTAGAGTTCCTAAAATTATGAGTGAAGAATAAAACAAATATCAGGGCAACATATTTATAGCAGATTCCAAGTCTATGATATGAAATCCGGTAGTATCGGTATAAAAAAGCAGAGAAACCTGGTTTGTATCAAATGCCTTACAATACTGACATTGACCTCCCACAAACCAGGTTTCTTGTTACTCCGATTTTTCGGGAACCGTGGCAAACGGATTTGATATCACGGTTGATGAAATCTTTTGTATGTTTGCCCTGTTAGATAAAAAAGAGCTGTGATGCTAGCTTTTTATTATTTTAATTGCCATCTGAATTTTTTTGTTTCTACAATACCCTCAATACACTAGGAATGCTATCAATAAGATCTAATGATTGAATTTCCTCTAATGCTTGCCGGAAGTTTCCTTCTCTGACATCATGGGTGACAACAACTATTTCTGCTAGTTGATCGTGTATTCCTGTTTGTACCACAGATTCTAAACTAACATCATGCTTGCCGAAACAAGTACCAATTTTACCAATGACACCTGGATTATCTTTCGTAAGGAAACGGGCGTAAAATCTGGTGACAAGTTCTGTCATCGGTTCTGTTTCGCAATAGTGTTGGTGGGTACAACTTAATAACGGGTGGGGAATAGGTTCGGTTTCTGTTTGTAGAATGGCAGCAATACTCATAATATCAGAAACTACTGCACTCGCAGTTGGACCCTCACCGGCACCAGGGCCAAAAAACATAACTTGTCCTATGGGTTCTCCTTCAATGAGAATGGCGTTGTAAACATCGTTGATACTAGCGAGAGGATGAGTTTTGGGAACGAGGGTAGGATGTACTCTCAATTCTAATTTTTCTGTGGTGGAGTTAATACTGTTGGGGTTGCACTTGGCGATCGCTAATAATTTAATTACGAAGTCTAATTTGTCAGCATAGGCAATATCTGCTGCCGTTACTTGACGAATACCTTCGCAGTGGATATCTTCTAATTTTATGAGGCCGCCAAAAGCAAGAGAAGCAAGAATAGCGATTTTATCTTTAGCATCCAACCCTTCCACATCAGCAGTGGGGTCTGCTTCCGCGTAACCTAACTTTTGAGCATCAGCGAGAACATCTGCAAAGTCTGCTCCCTCTCTTTGCATTCTGGTAAGGATGTAGTTAGTAGTTCCATTGATGATACCGATAACAGAATGAATGCGATTAACTCCCAGAGATTCTTTGAGAGGTTGAATGACTGGGATACCACCTCCCACTGCTGCTTCTAACATGACATAGACACCTTTTTTGTTAGCTGCCTCAAAAATTTCTGGACCGTAACGAGAAATGACAGCTTTGTTGGCAGTAACTATATGTTTACCATGTTCGATAGCTTTGAGAATCAGACTTCTTGCTGGTTCCAACCCACCGATGAGTTCTATTATTATGTCTATATCTGGGTCAGTAGCGATCGCCTCTAAATCTGTTGTTAAAATATCTGGAGATAAATTAATATCCCTAGTTTTGGATATATCGCGCACTCCCACTCGGTATATCTCCAGTTCCTGAATTAAAGGATGGCGACCTTGTGGGGATAGCAAAATTTTTGCTGTCCCTGTACCGACTGTACCTAATCCCAACAAACCGATTTTGAATCCCACGATTATTAACCCGTCCTGAATTAAATTTTTGAGTAAGGTTCAGCCATTATAGCTGACTAATATTTCATTTTAACAGATAAGTTGAACAAAAAAATAGTTTTTTCTGGAAGAATATTATCTATTGTGAGAAATAAATTTGGCGTTGCTGAATCAAGGTATGAAAATAAAAATTGAACAATCTGAAATAGTTGTTATTTAATAGTTCAGCAATTATCAAAAAATACAAATCATACCCAAAATCAGCAACACCATAAATTTGAATAGATTTTATCTTGGAACAGAGAAGAGGAAAGAAAGGTTAACCTCAGTCAGTTGATGCTTTGTTTAAAGAAGCTGAACTACAAAATATGTGCATGATTGCTGGTAAAATGCTCATGGATCAGAATGCTCCAGATTATTTGCTGGATACTCCAGAAACTGCGGGTCAAGATAGCAAAAGTTTGATTAAAAAATGGCATATTCATTAAATAGACCTAGGCGTGAAAAAGATTATAGATTTTTTGCAGGAGTAGGGAACAGGGAACAGGTAAGATATTTTTACAAAAAAAGCTGGAAAAATGATTTTTTATGGTGACTTTTTCTTTCTTTAGCTAATATAACTAAAAGGTTTATTTATTTTCCGGAGATGTCTATCTGTTCCCTTTCTTTCCCTACTCCCTACTCCCTACTCCCTACTCCCTGACTAAAAGGCAAATCTTCATTAATTCTATCCATTTCTAGTTGCTCCATTTCATTCACTTGCCCAATGTAAGATAAAAATATTTTTGACAAACGATTATGATAAAATCTGTGCATACTATGGTTAGGTGTGGCAGGAAAACCACGGCGTTTTTTATGTCGCCCTCCAGCACCAGGATCGAAAGTCTTAATACCATTTTCTATCCCCCATTGTATCGGTGCATAATAACAAGCATCAAAATGTAAACAGTCTATTTCATAATTACTACCCCAGTAACGTCCGTAAAGGCGATCGCCTTTAGTAATACAAAATGACATTCCTACTGGCAACCTATCATCTTCTTCACTGTAACCTGCTACAAATAATACCCGATGGCGAAAGTCGTGATGTAACTGTTCAAAAAATCGCTTCGTCAGATATTTACTTCCCCACCAACCAAATTTATCGCAGGTACCCTCGTAAAAAGTATACATCTTAGAAAACAGCGCTTTCGGTATCTCATCCCCAGTGAAAGTCTGCATTTGCAAACCTGCTTTTCCTACCGCTTTCCGTTCCCGCTTAATATTACGACGTTGGTTAGCGTTAAATGCCTTAAGGTAGTCGTCAAAAGTTTGATAACCTTGATTTTGCCAAATATAACTATGATGGACCCAGTTGGTAAAACCATTACGTTTGATGATGGGGTGCCATTCTGGATCGACATAGAGAAAATGACATCCAGAAATATTGTGGCGATCGCAAAAATGGTCAATCTCACTAACCATCATACCCGTTATCTCATCCTCATCTTCCCCAGGGGCAATCAAAAATCTATATCCCTCAGCAGGAGTAAAAGGAGACATTCCCAATAACTTCGGGTAATATTCAATACCTAAGCGATAGGCAACTTCGGCCCATTGATGGTCAAAAACAAACTCACCTTGACTGTGTCCCTTGACATATAGTGGTGCTGCTGCTATGAGTTGTCTATCTCGCCATACCGTTAAATGTTGGGGTAGCCATCCACTTCTACCACCCACACTACCAGATTTTTCCATATTGTGGAGCCAGTCCCATTCTAAGAAGGGTGTTTTTAAAGGTTGGGCCAGAGCATCCCACTCTGGTTTGGGGACTTCTGCAATTTTACCAATCCAGGCTAGAGAATATTGAGGTTTAGGCTGTTGAATCATATTTCACTCTCATTGGCATATCCGATATCTAAGTTAATCTATTATTTGCTAAGTTGACATCTGAAGTCATAAGTCATAAATCAGAAGTCAAAAGTTTAAAGTTACAGAAACCGGGTTTGTGCGAGCAGATGTTAGTATTACGAGATATCTATAGTGCTACGCACAATTCATGCATTCAAAAGTCAAAAGTCAAAAGTAATCCCTGATTAAGTTTGAGCATTTATAAATGTCCTAACCTATTTGCGTAGTGCTATAATACAAACCCGGTTTATTTATAAGTAGGGCTTGCTGAATAAATATGAAATAACTGAAATCTAAAAGTTTCAGCCTTTTTAGATACCTAAAAAGTGCAAGCTTTTAGAGCTAAAAGATTCAAAAAGCTAGCATTTAAGGCTTACTAAGACAGAAAAATTAACGGACTATTCTTCCTAATTTATCCTCTAAACTCAGGGTAAATTCTGACTCCTGACTCCTGACTCCTGACTCCTACCCATACCATTCAGACTTTTTCAGCAAACCCTAAGTATCAAAAACAGGACTTACGCATGCAACTCCCTTGAAAAAGCCATACGTAGGGGCGAATGGCATTCGCCCTCACTCGATTTAGTGTTCGTGCATAAGTCCCGATCGATTCAAAGACCATAATAAAACCCGATTATTTCCAGAATCAGCAATAACAGCAGTGTTCCCACAAATAGAAATCCCATACGGCCAACACAAACTTTGCCGAGTCGGATACAAACTCAAAGCATTTTCACCCTTGCTTTTAAAATCAGGTTGACCAGTCAATCCTACCGCTGGAATTCCCATTCCCAGAACATCCCGCCAACCTAATAACCGAGAATTAGCAGTATCAGCAACAATCAACCATTCAGAAACCGCAGTGACACCATAAGGCATACTCAAACTGACAGCGGAAGGAAAATAAACCCCTTGATTTAACTGTACTGTATCAAATTGAGATTGACCAACAACTACACAACAAGGTTGATTATTCTCAGTAGGGATACCATCCCAAATCATCACCCGGTTATTGCCGGCATCTGTCACAACTAAGCGATCGCCCCAAAAAGTAATTGCATGAGGCCAACGCATACTCGCTGCCGTTGCCTCTCCTCCACCATTTTCATCCCGACAACTCATGTTAGCTTGCCCCAATACCAAATCTGCTGGTTGCCCGTTAATCTCTGGTAACTTCTCCCACATTAAGACTCGACGGTTGCCCGTATCTGCTACCCATAGTTTACCTTGATGACAGATAACACCATAAGGCCAGTGCATTCGGTCAGCAGCGGTTTCAGACTTGCCTCGGTTGGGTTCATTTCCAGAAAAATCTGCTTGACCTAAAACGATATCGGCAGGAACATTATTATCTTCGGGGAGTTGTTTCCAAATTAACACCCGATGATTCCAAGCATCTGCCACCGCCAACCCTTCCCCATAAGCACAAATACCAGTGGGAACACTAACGGTTGCTGCTGTTGTTTGACCGTTGGCGTTTTGCCCTTCTTGAGAAAAGTCTGGTTGTCCGATAACCCAGTCTGCTGGTTGCGCGTCAGTTTCAGGACATTGACGCCATCCCAATAACCGATGATGTCCGGTATCTGCTACCCATAACGGACCTCTTTCGGAGATGAGGCAAGCGCCACGAGGTCCGAACATTGTGGTTGTACTGGGTTTTAGTGGTACAACTAGAGAATCGGAGGATTCTGCACCGAGGATGATTTCTGCACCGTTAGGGTTGAGAATATGTGGGTTTATTTCTGGGTTTTGATGGGGGTAGATTTTAGGAGATGCTTTCATTTCAGTTATCAGTTATCAGTTATCAGTTATCAGTACCTCTGGCTAAGAGCCTTGAAATACTGAAGCTTATTTTTTTCATCACTTTGTAAGGCCACAACCCGTGGCGCAGCCAAGGGGAGGCTTGAGACCTGATTTTTTGGTCATGTGATTTTAAGATTTTCAGTTTCAGGTTCCTGATGAATTAGTCTTCCATTATACAGCAATTCTGTGTTATCAATGAAAACAAATATTAAGTCTAGATTATAGATAGGGTGTATTTTGCTCCGCAAACATCTTGCGCAGCATTCTGTCAGGAAAAAGCATCAGCGTAACACATCTAAAATGTTGCAATAGTAGGGGCGGGTTTTAGCTATAATTTTCATGCTTACTCCAAGATTTATGTAAACCCGCCCTAATGCACACCCATTAAATGTCTCAATTTGGTAGTGTGCGTATTTATTTTGGGGCGGGTTTAGTTGATCTAATGGTTAAACTCATTAATTTAATGTGGAACCCGCCCCTACAAATTTGCACCATTTTAGATATGTCAGTCTAATGCCAGTTTATTTTTATCAATAATTTATTTTATTGACAAAGCATAATTTATTTCACTCCAAACGTTAATTAAGTAACAAGAACAAATAAATTAGGAGTGAAGTAAAAATGGCTCAACAATCTTTTGAATACTTTGTCAGAAATAATTGTGCAAAAGCTAATTGGAATATTGCCAAATTAAATGATAGACAGGCTATGTTACAGTTCACTATGGATTCTGGCAGGGTGCAAAGGCTTTATATCTGTAAATATGATTCTATTTTGGAATTTTCTGTTCCTAGTGCTGCTGTTTTTGATTCTTTTGATGATATTCCAGATGTTATTTCTAGTATTTTATTAACCAAAAATTCTGAATATAAACTTGGTGGATGGTGTGTGGAAAAAATTCAGGATAAGGCGGTTTATTCTATTGTGCATAATGTGGATATAAATTCGGTTGATTTTGCTTATTTTGTTGATTTAGTGCATTGTATAATTTCAGAATGCGAGAAATTTAATAGCTTTTTAGTAGAGGTAGATGAACATATTAATTATGGTAATTCCTCTAGTTATAGTAGTAGTAATTATAGTAATTCGTTTGATTTGAAAAATATTTTGCAGGTGGGGATAGAAACATTCCTCAAAATTTTTATAGAAAATGAATTGAACTCTTGGTTTGACGAATATATTCAATTTGATAATTTTCTATTTCCAGTGGTACTGTATATAATTCAATGGTTGATATTCCAGATATAATTTCCATTGTTTTATGAGCAGGAAATACTCAATACAAGTTAGATAGATGGTGCATCAGAAATTTGGAAAATTAGGGAGTGCATCTTACAATCAAAAAAATTTAGATTTTAGATTTTTTTCCAAACTGCATTTTTTTGCATGGAATAGCAGATGTAGTAAATAGAGGCACGCAAGAGGATTACTGTGGCCTAATTTTTCCTTTTTTTGTCCTTAAGTTTCAACAGTAATATGACAAAGGCACCATTCAAAAGTCAACAACAACAGCTAATGGCTGGAAGACCGGAAGACATAATTCAGTTATTCAAGGATTTACTTAGTGATGAGTCTGATACCCGCAAAAGAGCTAAAGATAAGTTGTCAAAATGGCTCTGGCGACATCCGAAAATTGGTATGGTAGTTAAGGGGAGTTTTTCTCAAACTAATTTTGATGACTCAAAAGAGTTTTATGATAATTCCTTACAGGAAACCTTCTTAAAGTTTGACAAAATTATTGCAGCTTTTTGTCGGAAAAATCAAATTATTATTGACCGACTGGATAATATTTATGATGAGAAGATTTGCAATCTATTTATTCATTACTTTAATAGTGCCCACTACAATACAGCTTGCGATTTATATCATAAATTGAAACAAAAAAGTCAAGTTGATGGGCAAATTATTATTAGTTTAGACCAGCCTATCAATGATGCTGATGGTCAAGAATATAAAACGGTAGGTGAGGAAATTCAAGACCACAAAAATTTAAACGATTTAGATAATTTTAATCTGGGGGATCTTTCCGAGGAAGCTATAGATAACATTCCAATTATTGGCAATTCTGCTAAGGCAATAGATAGATTACGCAACTGTGCTAAAGTTGACTGCTTTGAAATTTTACGACTGAAATGTCAAGGTTATACAGAAACACAAATTGGTAAAGAAATAGGTGTTGACCAATCTACTATTAATCGAAATTGGAAGAATAAATGTCTCAAGTGTATCAATCAAATTATTGCAGAAAATAATATTGAGTAATGAATAATGAAAACTATATCTAATTATCAATTAGATAAAATCCGGATAATTACTATATCCAAGTCATTGCGACTGGAACGGAGTGGAAGGTTTGCGGAGCATTCCGGAACGGATAGCAATCTCCGGCATCCCTAAGATTGCTTCCTATAGTCTCAATGAGAACTGTTCAAATTATCAACCAAAATTTACTAACTTCAACTATGACTAATATCACTGAATCATTGATTTTTAGAGTTCCTTTATCTCCAAAGGTTTATGCTCTAGCCGAACAATTTGCTCAACAACAAATTAGCCAAAAACGAGCAAAAGAAGTTTACCTAAATACTCTAGCTGTACATATCGGACAGGATTTTCTAGACCGCTTAGATTTTGATACAAATTTAGAGAATGCTGACTGTTTTAATCATCTTTTGCGGATGGCTGAAGATGTGGCAGATGTGATTATTCCCAATTTGGGAGTAATAGAATTTCGCCGGGTTTTACCAGGAGAAACAGGCTTTTTTATTCCTGAATTTGTCAGAGAAAATCGACTGGTTTATGTGGCAGTTGGTTTTGATGAATCTTTGGATTTTGGCGATATTTTAGGATTTGTTCGTTTGAGCGATTTAACTGAATCTGATGGTTATGTTTCTCTGGAAATGTTACAACCTGCTGAGAATTTATTGGATTATTTAATGCAGTTAGAAGCGGGTAGGGATTTTCTGTTGAGTGACGATCCTTTAGCTGTGGAATTTCGTAAGGTTGTGGAAACCGAAACACGGGAAAAATCTTTGGGTTTGATGGCGGCAGCATTGGAGGCAATTTATCGTCAGTCTCCTGATGATGGCGGTAACTGGCGCGGTAAAGGAGGAAAAGTTTTATCGGGTGACTTGCCTACGGTGGGTAAGGTTGTTGAGGAAAGAATGGCTGTTGCTACCAGGGACAGAGATGAGGTAGGGGAAACTGTGGTAGAAAGTAAGTCGGTGTCGCGTACTACTCAAAAGTTGGCTAAACAGCTTTTGGGTAAATTGAAAGAGATTTGGGGCTAGACACGGATTTGGCCACGGATACACGGATAATTTGGGGCAGAGGTTAGCGATCGCCTCTCTCCAATCTAGTTCCCCTCTTTCCAAGGGATCGCCAAAACTACTGATAACTGATAACTGAAAAGACCAATAACTAAAAATGAACGAACAACGTCTAACAGCATACGCACAACTAATTCAACAACTCCTAGAATGTCCCCAAGGCCAAGAGTCAGACATTCTCCAAAAGCATCAACACTTAATAGATGAAGGATTAATTGTTGTAATGCAGCAATACGCCCAACATCTGGCAGCAGCAGACCAAAAAAATAAGGCTCAATGGCTCCTGAATATGGCTGAAAGACTAGCACAACTATTAAATCAATCGCAAAATTCTGTTTCTGAGGAATCTTACAACACTCTACTGCAACAACTAATAATATCAGAATATGAAGATTGGGGTAACTCAACACCTATCTACCACATCCTAGACAACAACCGACACCTCCTCGACGAAAACCTCGCCCGCATCCTGCCACAATACGCATCCGACTTGATTAACAAACTTCCCGAAGATACTGATATTATTATTGCCTTAATCGCAAACCTGAGTATTCATATTTCTAATTTTCCACGGGGCGACAGAAAAGCTCAAATAGAAATAGCGATCGCCGGATATTTATTTACCCTCAGTCACTGTCAGGAAAACACGGAAAAATGGGCAACGACTCAACACAATCTAGGCAGTGCCTACCTCTACAGAATCAGAGACGACAGGGCACAGAATCTGGAAAGTGCTATTACTGCATATCATCTGGCTTTGTTAGTTCATACAAAAGAAGACTTCCCTTATGAGTGGGCAACGACTCAAAACAATCTAGCTGCTGCCTACAATGACAGAATCAAAGGCAACCGGGCAGAGAATCTAGAAAATGCTATTGCTGCATCTAATCTGGCTTTGTCAGTTTACACTCCTGAAGACTTCCCCTATTATTGGGCAATGACTCAAAACAATCTAGGCAATGCCTACGGTGACAGAATCAAAGGAGACCGGGCAGAAAACCTGGAAAATGCTATTGCTGCATATCGTCTGGCTTTGTCAGTTCGTAAAAAAGAAGACTTCCCCATCAAGTGGGCAATGACTCAAAACAATCTAGCCACTGTCTACAATGACAGAATCAAAGGAGACCGGGCAGAGAACCTGGAAAGTGCTATTGCTGCATATCATCTGGCTTTGTTAGTTCATACAAAAGAAGACTTCCCTTATGAGTGGGCAAGGACTCAAAACAATCTAGCTGCTGCCTACAATGACAGAATCAGAGGAGACAAGGCAGAGAATCTAGAAAATGCTATTGCTGCATCTAATCTGGCTTTGTCTGTTCGTACTAAAGAAGATTTCCCCGTTGAGTGGGCAAGGACTCAAAACAATCTAGCTGCTGCCTACAATGACAGAATCAGAGGAGACAAGGCAGAGAATCTAGAAAATGCTATTGCTGCATCTAATCTGGCTTTGTCTGTTC
>JBCDJM010000210.1:0-13727 GCA_038747755.1 Cyanobacteria bacterium P01_H01_bin.35 | reverse complement strand
TTGTATTTTTTTCTTATTCGTTTGTTTATAACTCTAGACTATTTTCATTGAGAATTATTTCTGGGTCTGTAATTTTTTCTAAGTCGTTTGTATCTAACTCTAGACTATTTTCATTCAGAATTAATTCTGGGTCTATAATATTTTCTAGGTCTTTTGTATCTAACTCTAGACTATTTTCATTCAGAATTAATTCTGGGTCTGTAATATTTTCTAGGTCTTTTGTATCTAACTCTAGACTATTTTTATCTGCGATCGCTTCCAAATCACTAGAAACTTGTCCTTCTATAGATTCTTGATTTTGATACTCATCAAAGTTAATATCTTCCAGCATTTCTTCAGACTCGCTCAAGGTAGCTGGATAATCTGTAATAAATTGCTCACTATCGCTTATACCTTGTTGAGCATAGTTCACCAGTTCTGGATCATCACTGAGGTCCAAGACTAACTGATATTGTTCTTGAGCTACATCATACTGATTAAGTCCATAACAATATATATGACCACAAAGGAGACGAGAACTAGGATCTTCTGGATAATCCTGAATTAAGTTATAAACTAAAGCTGCTGCTTCTTCATAATTGCCTTGACTGTAGGCATCTTCTACCTTTTGATAATCTTGTAAAAACTCTGTACTGGATGATGTCATTTGCTGTCCCTCTTTCAAGATAATAATTTAATTATTTATTTTTAGTTTTTTAATTTTATCATTGACGGAATTAGGAATTGGGAATCAGCCTCACTCAGAAATCTTATATTATATAAACAACTGAATCAAACAATTATGTTGACTTATCAACTGTACGGACGTTTCATAACAAAAATGCGTTTTCCGTTCCGGAATGCTCCGCAAATATGTCGCGCAGCAAAACGTCCCTTTTAGGCTGCCCACCGAGCCGAGCGAATAATTGCTTCTTGATCCAGTAACCTGAGAACCTGCTCTCCCTTCTCATCAAAAACCCACTCTCCTCGTAAGAAGGGAGCCATACCATCTGCAACATCTGTGGACATTTTCAGCTTTTTTTCATCAAGCCACTGCATTCCCACAATCCGTTCAACTGCTAGTCCTAATATAATGTCTTGGTCTTCTACTGCAATTATTTTAATCTCAGGTTGGTCGGTATTAACTGGGATTGATTCTCCCAGGAATTGAGCTAGATCAGCTACCCAAATAACTCGTCCCCTTACATTTATTGTCCCTAAAAGTAAAGGGGAAACATTAGGAATAGCTGTAATACCTTCTGGAGATTGATAAATCACTTCTCGAATATCTGTTGCTAGTAAAGCAAACTCATTACCCGAAGGTAAATAAAATCGTAAATGTTGCTCACCTTCAGGATTTTCTAATTCTTGGATTCCTCCTGCACCTTGGCCTGGTAAAAACTCTTCATTGCCTACCATAGATTCTTAAACTTATCGTCTTAATAATTGTTTAACTGTTCCTACCAGTTCTGTAGGCTGGAATGGTTTAGCAATGTAGGCATCTGCACCTTGCTTTAAGCCCCAATAACGGTCAAATTCCTCTCCCTTTGAAGAACACATTACTACTGGAATATTCTTGGTTTTAGGATCGGATTTGATTCTCCTACAGACTTCATAGCCATTCATTCTTGGCATCACAATATCTAATACCACTATATCGGGTTTAGTATTTTGTAGTCGTCCCAAAGCTTCTACTCCATCATTAGCAACAGTAACTGCTAATCCACTATTTTTGAGAAGTTGTGATATCATTTCTCTTTGGGTAACGCTATCTTCTACAACTAGAACTTTGCTCATTTTTTTCTACCTGATAGCTTGGGTCTAAATTTATTGATAGTTAAAATATAGGTATTGATTAAAATTTTCATAGGATTAGATTTTTGGCCTATGTCAATTAATTTAGATGAACTGATAGATATTTGTTTTATTTAATATAATGGCTAGTAACTCTCTTTTATGATAACAGTATTAATCCTTTTGGAGACTTTTATATACTTAAATAGCTCAGTGTTTAGCTTGAGCCATAACCTAAAGTATAACTATTAAGTATTAGTTGAGAGTTAAACTTAATAGCAATGTATCAAATTAAACATCTATGTTCTGAATTGTTCCTGTAACTTAACAAATATGGTGATTAGTTTAGTCAGTATCCTCAATATAATGTACCCAGAAACTTTATCTATACTTTCTCCAAGTTTCAAATATCTAAGATTTATGGCCTACTTGCCAAGATTTAGCTAGTAGTCAATAGTCTTTCAAATAATATTATTATATTTTCTCTTGACCAAAAATCATTTGGCAGTTTGAAAACCTCTGAGCAATAGCAAGAGAGATTACTATTATTATTTTTTGATTTTTGGGGTATAGATTAAAGTCTATTAATTAACAGCCTAACTATTTGTAGCCAAAATCGATCAAATTAATATTACAACCATTTTCATAATTACTAACTACAAAATCTTCTGGGCGTTACTTTGCGCATTTTTGTTTATCTAGGGTCAAAAATGTTCTAATCCACATTAGAATCAAAAGTCTTTTAATTTTATTGATTTTTTTATAACATTTTGTCAACTTGAGAATTTGTCACTAATCATGGCCAAATGTACTTTTCCAATAACATTAGTAATTCACTTTCTCCAAAAGGCTTGGTCAAGTAGTGTGTAGCTCCGACTATTCTGGCCTTCAACCGATCGATAAATCCTTCTATACCGGTAAGCATAATAATAGGTGTCTGGCGAAATGCTGTAGAGTTACGCAACATCGCGCAAATCTCATACCCATCTAGTTCAGGCATAGCAATGTCACATAAAATCAAGTCTGGTTTAATTTGAAATACTTCGCCTAATGCTTTGAGGGGATCGCTGAGAACACTGGCCTCATAGCCATTTTGATTAAGAATTGACTTAACTTTTTCCCGAACAATTAAATCATCATCAATACATACTACCTTTGGAATTTTTGTTTGTCGTTGGAATGACTTTGGTTTTTTGACCATACTTGTTTTTGAACATTGGTCAACTAATTGCACTATCCCTCTTTGCAGAAAAGGATAAATGGCCTTGGCCACTGTTAATACATCTCTGTTTAGATATCTAGCCATTTGCTGCATTGATGTCTGACCATCTGACCAATGACTTAAAATATTATATATGTTTGGCCTTAATGCTTTTTTTAACTGGACTGGATCGGAAATCACTGGACACTGTTCAGTAGAGTGAATATAAGGAGAAAACTGGTTCCATTCTTGTATCTGCTGGATAATTTTTGCTAGTAAAGAGCTGACTTCTAAGGTTGTTAGCTGAGGTGTTAGTGCTGGGCCAAGCTCAAATATAAATGCTCCTTGATGGAGACTTAGTAAATTAAATAGAGTTTCACGAACCATACTATGTATAATGCTGCGTCCCTGAGCTGGTGTAAGAATCCCCTTTTCCAGCAAAGCCCATAAATATCCATACTCAGGTGCATTGACAGAGGCAACAGAAGAAACTTTAATTGTGTCAAGATAGCGATCTGCTTTGTAGCGACGTAAGTAGTCTCTCAAACGAGATAAACTACCTGCACTTGGGGTGGCGTAGATAATTTGACCACTTAGAAAAAATACAAACCAGGATGGTTCTGCGGGAAAGTGCTGTCGGGGTTCAGCAATATTACTGCCAACTGGTGAGCTGTAGGCCTTAACAAACAGTTCACCAGTTCGCTGACCTAAGTCTATGAGTTGCAGGATGCTGCGGATATCAATTTCACTTAAATTTCCCTGCATGCAGCTTGTAAAATAAATCTTTGATAAAAAATTTAGATATAGGGAGAATATGCACTTCCCTTCTCTTTTTCTGAAAAATAACCAAGTATTTTAATAAATGGTAATGTGCTTTGAGATAATTAATTTTATTTTGGGTAAATTATTGAGATTCTAGATTATACTTTAAATCTACCATCTATGGCTTCAGCAAGAGAGTATTTAAACATGATAAGGTATTTCTACTTTAGTTAGGAAAATTATATCATAACTCTAAAGTAGATTTAGGAACTAAACTATGGGATTGCTTTAGTTTATTTGACTTACAATTGTAACAAATATTTTTGCTTATTGGACATTAATTTTTTTTGTAGACATCTCTGAAAATATTAAAGTTTCTACTATTGCTACTTTGTCTATACTCTATGTTAAGTACCCTAGGCTGCCAATTTGCTAACAAAAACTTAGTTCCTTGTAGTTTTATCAGTATTAGAGAAGCTTAGTTTCTGGATTGGGAAATTGCCTAGGAATAGTATTTATTTTATTCTCGATTCGATGATTTACCAGGTTCTATACCAATTGTTAAAAAGTTGGCTATAGTTAAAATTGATACTTATAAATACTTAGTTATTTATCTGATATAAGTATTTAATAAGATTTGTTATTTTAATGGTTTTTTTGGTGCTTGCCAAGCTGATAATTACTATATAATGAATGTATAAATCTATGTTTTTATCCCAAGAAAGCAAATCCTTATTTATAGATTTATAATCATTTCAAATAAGGATGAAACACTTTTTTTGCTGAAACCCTTTCAAGAAAAGAAACACTCATCCCAGTATTATTCAGAATGACTATAATTAAAAAATTGAAGAGTTACAATTTAATAACGCGACCTGAATAACTAACAAAACAGTTTAATTGAAATATTCATAACTATTGCCTCATTTCCCTAGAAATAAAACAAAGTAACTTGGTAGTTGTTAAATATAGTTTTTTGGGTAAAATAAATTTACCGAAATATTCTGGTTTAAAACCTCCCCCTTTAAGGGGATAGATAATAAATAACAATTTTCCTGTTCGTCAATCCTCTTCTTTTCAAGGAGAGGTAATTCTAAATTCTTAATTCTTGAACTGTTTGTGTTTGTAAAATTTATCCCAAAAGCAAATATAAATAATTTTCTGATTCCTAAAGTTCAGAGTAATATAGTAATTGTTGCTCCTTTCAGTGGTAACATAATAAATTATTAAAATCAATCTTTTGGTATAGATACTTCAAGAGGATAACAGTGTGCTGTATTTAGCAGAAGTACAAAGAAGGCCAACAGGTTTTGGTGGTCTGGGTGGTGGTAGAACTGATTTGAAGTTGCTAGCTTGTCAGCGCGGTGAACATAATTGGGCTGCTGTACCTGGGGAAGAAGTTATTCCAGCTGATGAAGCTAAGGAATTTTCCCCTGGTGCATTGGTGCTAGTAGATTTGAATAATAATAAGCAGGTGCAGCAAATTCAAGATGCTGCACGTCAGTTGGTAAAAATTCTCCAAAATTTTTCTCGTTCCCAAGAAAAGTCTAAGACACAATGGGAAGAAATTGAGCAATGGAAAGCATCTCTTACTTTTCAAGCTCAAGAACTGAATCGCCGAGAAATGGAATTACAGGCTAAGGAGGAGCAACTTGAAGAGCTGCAAGGGGAAATTGATAAGTTGGAGCAGCAACGTCAAGAAATTGGTCGAGCTGCTCAAGAATCTCAGCAACTCCAGGAACAGATAGGGCAAAACCGGGCAGAACTAGAAGCAGCTCGTTTAGAATTACAAAGGCAACAAGAGGAGCTTGAGCAGCATAAGGGAGAATTAGCTCAAGGTGCAGTTCTAGATGAGGAGCAATCTCAATATATTCAAGATTTATTGAGTTGGTTGACTGAGGCGGTAACTCCAACAAATTCTTTGGGAGAAAAGTTAAGTCAATCTATAGAGATAGTTAATAATCAACAGGAAACTCTAGAGCAACATAAACAACAGTGGGAGAATTCACCAAATACAGATTCTAATACACAGCAGGAAGAAGTAGAAAGTTTGGCTAGTCATGTCCAAAACCAATGGCTAGAATGGCGACAAGATTGGGAATCTTTGGCCCAAAGTAGGGAGGAATTGAGAGTCCAACAAACTTTACTGGCAAGTAAGCAAGAGTATAGCCAAGTATTGAATGGACAAATTGGGACACAGACACAAGTTTATGAGCAACTAAGTAATCTAGTCACAGCATTGGAGAATGGTGGAACTGCTCATAAAGTAGATGTTGCAGCTTTGGAAAAAATTCCTCTGAATGAGTTAGAGGAATTGGTACAAAGTTTACAACAAGATTTGCAAAGAGATATGAATTTTGTTAAAGATCAGGAAGAGGAGTTGGCGTTACAACAGCAAGAAATGGATGCTTTGCAAAGAAGAATTGACAAAGCTAGTGAATATGACAAAATTAACTTGGACTCAGAACTTTCAGACGAGAAAGACCGGTATAGAATGTTAAATGAGTCTTTGGTAGGTTCTCAAAGAAATCTGAAGGAGAGACAAGATATATTAAGTCAGCATCAAGCAGTTCTTTGGCGTAGGTTAGGTAATTCTTCTGACCAAGAACAGTCGAATCAGATAGACATGAAGCCTATATTATTACAAGTTGAGGGTCAAAGACAGCAATTGACGGAAGAGTTACAAAAGTTAGAAGCTGAAATTCAACAAATACAAACTGAAATTACTCAAAAAGAAGAAGTGATTAATGACCAAACTCAGCAACAAGCGGTTAAAAAAAATGAAATTGAGCAGTTAGAGTTGAGTTTAAGGGAAAAGCAGAAGGCAAATATAGGAGCTGGAAGTGGGGGATCTCAGGAAGTAATGGTACCTCTGGAAGGTTATTTAGAACAACTGAAACAGCAACTTGAAGAAGTAGCAGGTGGAGTAAATCAAGTACAGGGTATAGGTGAACAGGTGGCTCAGTTAGGGCAAGTTCTCCAAAATATTCTTGTGCAACCGGAATAAGATTAGCTGAGGATTAGTAAATTTTTATACTAAATATCTTTAAGTTTATACTAAAATAATCCAGGGATGTTGAATTTTGGCGATCGCTCCTCCAGGAAAGGGGTCTGTCTGAGAACGGTTAGGAGCATAGATCAGAGCTGTCAGCTTTTCAATATGACCGAAGTTAGGAGTTGTAAGTAAAACTTTGTGTAGTATCTGTCTGATTACTCTACGTTGTAATGCTAGAGGGACTTCACGCAATACTAAACGGTTGATGATATATCTGACTGCTTGAGACTCAGGTTGAGAAATATTGAGATTATTTATATCTATCTCTGTTACCTTCTCTAATAACTTTTCTGTTTCATTTTCAAAATACTCAACTTCAGCACTGAGTATTTCTGCTGTTTGTGCTAATGCCAATTCAGCTTGAGGGTTAAATTGGCGCAGGATAGGAAATAATTCTAGGCGAATACGATTCCGAGCATAATGTAAATCTTGGTTTGTAGAATCTTCCCAAATTTCGATTTTTTGCTCTTGACAAAAGTTACCTGTTTGGCTACGAGTAATTTCTAATAGGGGACGTACAAGTAAGGGCGAGAAATTTTCTGTTAGGGGACGTTGCCAAGTTAGGGCTTGGAGGCCGTCTGTCCCACTACCGCGAATTAGATTATATAAGAGAGTTTCTGCGCGATCGCTGGCTGTATGGCCAGTTACAATGTATGGAAAATTAGATTGATTAGCAATTTTAGTTAGGGTTTGATAACGCCATTTTCTGGCTTCTGCTTCACTTTTATAGACTTTATTTGCTGCTTCTAAATAGAATGGAAGTTGCCAATTTGTGGCTACTTTTTTGACATAATTAGCATTAGCTTCTGAGTCAGTTCGCCATTTATGGTCACAATGAGCAATTGCTAAATACCAATTCCATTTTGATTGTAAATCTAATAGTAATTTAGTTAGACATAGTGAGTCTTGACCGCCGGATACTGCGATTAATATTCTTTGATTTTCTGGTAATAATTTTCTTTGACGTAATGTTTGATGTAGTTGGGCATGAAGTGGTGTCCAATCTTGGTGATAAGATTGATTCATTGGAGATAGTTTAGTTTATTTGAAAGTAGTTGTTTCAATAATTAATAATTTTTATGTTGGCGACAGCCGTTTTGCTACGCAATATGTTTGCGGAGCATTGCGTCAGGAAATGCGGAGCATTCCGTAGGAAAACAATTAATAATTACCTGTTATTATAGCAATCCTAAATAGATTGTAATAAATCAAAAAGTAGATAAAAAAACTGAAACTCCAACCTGTTGCCTGTTCCCTGTTGCCTGTTCCCTAAAAACCAGTAAGATTTTTGATATGAATAAAATAGCATTGCTATATAAAGAAGAGGATTGAATAAAAGGAAATTTTTTTCTTTTTTTTTCCACGAATAGAGAGCCTTTATACCTTGATTTTTCAGGAAAATAAATTTCCTAATTATTGTTAGACAATAATTACTAAAATACAGTTATTTATCTGAGAGTGTGGGATTTTGTATTCGCCATGTAACTTGTATATTCATTTCATTTCTCTAAAAAGAAGAGGATTGAATAAAAGGAATTTTTTTTTGGTTTCTCCTTGAAAGGAGAGGCTTTATACCTTTATTTTTCGGTAAAATTTTGTAGTAGTGGTTTAGTATTTAAACCAAACCCAAAAAGGAATTTGGAAACCAAACCCCTACAGTTTTTTTCACAAATCATTCAGGATTTTTATATTTTCCAAAAATTTTAACTACAACTTCTAATTTTTCGAGTATTTTCTACTAAGCTTTGAGCAAATTTATCCAAAAATTTTAACTACAACCTCGAATTTTTCGAGTATTTTCTACTAAACTTTGAGCAAATTTATCAAAACGTTCTGATAATTTTTCATCTAATATTTTACCTTCATTAGAAAAAGCATTCCAAGCCTGACCAATAGCAATTTGCTCTGGAATTACCCAAGCATGAACCCATCGTAGAATTAACCGTAAATGATTTAGTGCATTACTATTTGATTGACCTCCTAAAACACTAATAAAACCTGCTACTTTTCCATCTAAATGTTCAAAGCTCATTAAGTCAAGGGCATTTTTCATCACACCACTGACACTGCCATGATATTCTGGAGTAGCTAAAATTAGACCATCAGCTTGTTTGACAGTTTCTCGCATTTTTTCCACATCTGGATATTCTGGATACTTCTGCTCTCCATTACAAAAGGGAAGTTTGAGGGTCCGCAAATCTAATATTTCTACCTCAGCACCTATCGCTTCTAGTCTTTCGGCTACTATTTCTAAAGCTTGCTGACTATAAGAACTAGACCTTAAACTACCACCAATTCCCACAATTTTTACCATTCCATTTCACCTAAAATATATTTTTTTCAGTTAGAGTCGTAATTAAGTACGATTTAAAATAGCAAAGCAAATTAACAAACGTCAATTCTGAAATACGCTATCTATATATATATACGCTTAATCGGGATAAAAGGCCACAATTAAAGATAATGAAAAATTTTTGGCAACAAATTAGAACTGATGTACTTAAGGGAATTAATCACAATGACTCATCATTATCTAGAGCTAAATTAAATACCCAAAATACCAAAACTATTCTTGGTAAAATTCCTGGTCGAAAATTAAGTAGAAAACTAATATCGAAAATTTTGACGACTGGGATAATTGCTCAAGGAGTATTATTAGGAACTCCAGCTTTTGCTAATAATAATAGTACACAAAATAATCTTAGCTATAGTCAGCTATTGGAGAAAGTTAAAGCTGGAGAAGTAACAGAAATAGATGCTTATCCATCTCAAGGAATTGCTAAAGTTAGCCTGAAGGGGCAAAAGGCCAACGAGCCAATGTACACAGTTAATATGTTTGACTACAACCCCGAACTACTTGATCAGGTTCGCGCTCAAAAAATTGACTTTGAGCTGAAGCGCTCTCCCGACAACAGTTTTGCGATGGGTATTATATTTAATATTCTCATCGTCTTTGTAGTTATCTTTGTACTACTGACAATTTTGCGTCGCTCTAGTCAGTCTCAGGGAAATGCTTTAAATTTTGGTAAGTCCAGGGCACGTTTTCAGATGGAGGCTAAGACTGGAGTATTGTTTGATGATGTGGCAGGTATCGAAGAAGCAAAAGAAGAACTTCAGGAAGTTGTTACTTTCTTGAAAAAACCAGAGAAGTTTACAGCTATTGGGGCGAAAATTCCTAAAGGTGTTCTTTTGGTCGGTCCGCCGGGAACAGGTAAGACTCTTTTGGCAAAGGCGATCGCTGGTGAAGCAGGAGTTCCTTTTTTTAGTATTTCTGGTTCGGAATTTGTGGAAATGTTTGTGGGTGTGGGAGCTTCTCGTGTACGAGACTTGTTTAGAAAGGCTAAGGAAAATGCTCCTTGTATCATATTTATAGATGAAATAGATGCAGTAGGTAGACAAAGAGGTGCTGGTATTGGTGGGGGTAATGATGAACGGGAACAAACTCTTAACCAATTACTGACAGAAATGGATGGGTTTGAGGGTAATACTGGAATTATTATTATTGCGGCGACTAACCGTCCAGATGTTTTGGATGCTGCTTTGTTACGTCCAGGTAGGTTTGATAGACAGGTGACTGTAGACTTGCCTACTTATAAAGGGCGTTTAGGAATTTTGGAAGTTCATGCTCGAAACAAGAAATTAACTCCAGAGATATCTTTGGAGGCGATCGCTCGAAAGACACCTGGTTTTTCGGGAGCGGACTTATCTAATATGTTGAATGAAGCAGCTATTTTGACTGCTAGACGACGCAAAGAAGGAATTACACCGTCGGAAATTGATGATGCTATTGACAGAGTGACTATTGGTTTGAGTCTCACCCCATTATTGGATAGTAAGAAAAAACGGTTAATTGCTTACCATGAGTTAGGTCATGCTTTATTGATGACTTTGCTCAAAAATTCTGACCCTCTGAATAAGGTGACTATTATTCCTCGTTCTGGTGGAGTGGGTGGTTTTGCTCAACCAATTATGGATGAGGGAATGATTGATAGTGGGATGTATACTCGTGGTTGGTTAATAGACCGAATTACAATTTCTCTGGGTGGACGTGCTGCAGAGGAGGAGGTTTTTGGCTCGGCGGAAGTTACGGTGGGAGCTACTAACGATATTAGGAGTGTGGCAAATTTAGCTCGCGAGATGGTAACTCGCTATGGAATGTCTGACTTAGGACCTTTGGCTTTGGAAAATCCGAGTGGGGAGGTCTTTTTGGGTCGAGGTTGGCAGTCGCAGCAGTCAGAATATTCTGAGGAAGTTGCTACTAAGATTGACCATCAAGTACGAGCAATGGCTGTTAATTGTTATGAAGAAGCTCGGCGAATTATTAGAGAAAATCGTGTTTTGATGGATAGATTAGTAGATTTATTAATAGAAAAGGAGACTATAGAGGGTGAAGAGTTTCGTAGAATAGTTTCGGAATATAAGGAGTTACCTGAGAAACAAAAGCTTTCTATTAATTTGGAAAAGAAAGGTTGAGGTCTAAGGTAGTTTTTGGGTGGTAGGTAGTTGAAAAAATATTTTCACTTACTACTTACCCAAAGATATTATGTATATTACTATGGGTAAGGTATCTGAACATTTGGTTAGGTTGGAGAAAATATTTGACCATAACAGAAATAATCAACTTGAGAACTTTTACCTGTTTCTATTCTCTGCTCAAAAACTATAACGTCTTAGTTTAAGCATCAGAGGGAAAAAGTCTCTCAAAGTTTCAAAATATTGGTAGGTTGGAGAAAAATATCTAACCATAACAGAAATAATTCATTTGAGAACTTTTACCTGTTTCTATTCTCTGCTCAAAAACTATAACGTCTTAGTTTAAGCATCAGAGGGAAAAAGTCTCTCAAAGTCTCAAAATATTGGTAGGTTGGAAAAAATACCTGACCATAACAGAAATAATTCAACAGATAATGTGCGTTGAGCAAGGCCAAGAGGAATATTGTGATGACTAGATGCCTTTTGAAGGTTATAGTGCTGTGAGAGGATTTTTTTTAGGCTTAAACAAAAATGACTAGAAGATATACATGGAGTAGGATTCTTTACAACAAATATGAACCTGACAATGAAATACTTTTTAGTGCTGAATGCGATGATGAAGGTCACATTCTAGAAATTTATGACGTTAGTTTTTCAGGGAGGTTTAATGACGGTAAGATGGAACTTCAAATCTACAAGTGTAGAGACGGGAAGTTTGCTCATATACTAAACGGTGAAGTGACGATATGTGATTCTTACGAGGATGCTTGGGGGAAAACGCCTTCATTCCTAACGACACCAGACGAGTTTGAAGAAACCAGTCCTGTAGACGTAACTGGTTCTTACAATGAATGGCTTGCCGAGAATGGTTTACCGACTCCACCTGACACCGACTAAGCAAGACCAAGCTTTGGAATTATCTACCTTCTAATCTTGATAACTGCCGAGTTTGTTGAGCGTACATCTCTCGTAAAATTAAAGCAGGGTCTACCCAGCGTCCCCCATACTTCAAACCCCAATGAAGATGAGGACCACTGGTTCTACCAGTCATTCCCACTCTAGCTATTCGACTCCCGGCGGGCAAAACTTGACCTTGAAGTAGCATAATTCCACCACCACGGTCTACTAAATAACGACGTCCGTTACGAGTTTCTACACCTCCTTTAACATGACAGTAGACGTGTTCCCAAGAACCTGACTGAATTACAATACCAGTACCACATCGACGATCTTCCCAAACTTCCACAACTTTGCCAGTCCACCAACTTCGGATATAGCTTCCTAGGGGAGCTGCTAAGTCTAATCCATAATGAAATCCTCCACCACGAGGGCCAAAGGGTGATGTGTATCCTTGAAAGTTTTCTACGGGGAAAGAGGCGTTTTGCCAGTTGTTAACGTAGGCTATTTGTTGATTCGTAATTTTGGTTTCTTGTGCTTTGACTAATTCTTGTTTTATTCCTAAAGTTACTATACCAAGTGCTAGAAATCCTAATAGTAATAATTTTTTTTTGTGCTGATATAAACTTTGCTTTAAACCTTTAGATAATGTATGTAAAGGATTTTTTCTAGGATTTGACATATTTTTTTAGTTTGAAATTATTGATGGCAATGGATGATTTTATGCACCTGAATATTATCAAAATATGGAAAGTCAATTTAGTGGTTTTGTTATTAGTAAATATGATTGATGAATTGTCAATTGACAATTGATAAGGTGGTACTGAGAAAAAAAGATTAGGTGGATAGGAGTCATTTCATTTATCAGTTGTCAGTTGTCAAGATGACAAAATTATTTAATACCGGGTGTATTATACAGTAAGAAGTAACTTTTTGAGAAAAATTATAAATAGACCTAGGGGTGAAAAAGATATAGATTTTTTGCAGGGGTAGGGAACAGGGAACAGGGAACAGGGAACAGGTAAGATATTTTTACGAAAAAGGTAGGAAAAAGAATTTTTTATGCTGACTTTTTCTTTCTTTAGCTAATATAATTAAAAGGTTTATTTATTTTCCGGAGATGTCTATTGTAGAGTGGATAAATAAGAAAATAAAAATAAAAAACACAAGGAATATGAACAAACCTTCAAAACGACAATCCTTTTAGGAGTGCTTTATAGAACATTTATACTATTACTATTTTCTACTCAAATTAAAATTGATAAATATTTTTATAGCATTTTTCAAAATAGATAAAATAGACAAGTTTTTGATTTTAGAGAATAGGAAATAGAGAACAGAGAAAAGAGAAAAAGTAGAAAATAAAGCAAAAATATTGTATATAATTAATATTCAGAAGCCCAAGATTCAGATCGCGAAATAAATTAAATTGGTATTTCAATCGTAAATTCGGCTCCTTTTTCGGGAGAGGAAATACAATCGATCTTTCCTTTGTGCTGTTCAACAATAATTTGATAACTAATTGATAATCCTAAACCTGTACCTTTACCAACTGGTTTAGTAGTA
>JBCDJM010000209.1:0-13813 GCA_038747755.1 Cyanobacteria bacterium P01_H01_bin.35 | reverse complement strand
ATGTTGTTTCGCAAGTTCAACAGAAGTTAATCAATTTGGGTGTAAAAGAGATTATTATTAAAACATCATAAATCAAGCAGATAGCGATCGCAAATTGCGTCTACCTCAAAAATCAATTAGCTTTTAACTTTCTAATTATTCAAATCAAAAAAATTTAGATTTAGCTAGAAAATATACTTTCTAGCTAAAAATATTCTCAAAATAACTTTTCACTTGCTTATATCCGCGTTATATTACCAATACACCCCGTTTCTCTTCTGTAATTAAGAGAGAAATAGCCATTTGATATTGAGTTAACTTATACTTATGAATCCTGATAATCTGACCGAACTAATACAAAAAGGATTTCGTGTTACCTTAGGTGCCACATCCTTTTTCATGGAGACTTTGCAAGACTCTAATAAACGGGATGAAAATTTGAATAAATTAAATTCTGATTTTAATCAACTCACTGAGGAATGGGCTGAAAGAGGAGAGACGACTGAGCAGGAAGCTCGAAATTTTGTTGATACAATTTTGAATCAACAAAATAGTCAAGTCAATACATATAGTACAACTGTTTCTTCTACTCCTGCTTCAGATTTTGTACAATCAGATATACAAAGAGATTTGTTAGAACTAACTAAAGAAATAGCTAATCTACGATCTGATTTACAAGAATCTCAGGAGTCAGACTCTTAGAACTAAGTTTCTTTTAATATTTTTTTTTCGCACAGAAGAAAATATTTGACACATCACAAGGTTCTTTTCTCGATGTGTCTTGTACAAATTAAGTTATTAACAAATCCTGGAGAAGTAGGAGAAATTTTAGAACCTAACTCAGCTAAAAATTTTTAATTTAGTTGAGTTAGGCTTTTATTTAGTCGTTTTCCCATTTTTCGTTACCTATCAGGTCACCAATTCTATCCCTGAGTAGAAAGTCACACTCTTCTAACTCACCCTCTACACAAGCCCATTCCCTGGCAGGAATATATTGGCAAAGAGTATAAATAGGCTGTTGACGACTGAGAACTCCTTTGTGTACAAGTTCTGCTGCTTCGTCCCTGATGATGTCTAAAGAATATTGAACTGTGGTGTAAGTCATGGTCACCCTCTTGGCCTAGCTTGAGTAATTGTCGGCGCTACGACGCTATTAATAATATAAGGCAAAATTGCTAATTCTGAATGTTAATTTTTTCAGTATATATAGTTACAATTTGTTATCTTAGTTTTGATAAGTATTCTAAAAGTCATCAGACCAACACATGAGCTAATGTCTTAGTCCAAATTGCATCTATATAATTTGAACTTTTACCCATCAGATAGCTAATTTTTGATTTGTCTAGTCTTTTTTTATCAAAAAATCGTTTTTCTCATATCACTTTTATTTGATTTTGTCAAAATTTAGTTGATATTTTTTTTAGATTTTAGATATAAGAAAAAAAATTACTTAGGACATAGACTGATAATGAATCTTAGACTGAGAAATGTTTTTCCGACTGTTCCCTCTCTTGGTCAGCATTCCGCAATGGAGCTGTCCCTGACGCAGGGTCATAACGCTGTCCCATATTCCCTATTCCCTGCTATAAAGAGATACTGGAAAATCTTTAAATAAAAGCTCCAGAGCAATAGCTTGGGCTTTTGGCATTTGTCCATAACAAAAGATATAGGGTATCCCTGATAACAGTTCTGGTGAAAACTGTTTCAACGTATACTGACTACCGTATATGATTAGAGCTTGGAGTTCGCCACTTTTTAATAATTTCTTAACTATATCCTCTGCTACTTGTGTTAAACTAGCTACTTTGCCAAAAGGATTACCACGAATAAATAGTTGTAGCAAAGTCAAATGATGAGGGATAATAGCTTGGATAGGTTCTGAATTATTTTCAATTAGTTGTGGTTGATAACCATATTTTTTGGGAATAGCGATCGCCGGAGTATGATTACCTAAAAAAGGAGTGTTAAGTATATCCTGTACAAGCACTAAATTGCGTAAATATCTATCATCTGTATTTAGAGTAAGATTACTTCCTCCTACTTCAATAGAGTTTTGCAAAATTTGAGCCACAGTTTCTTGTGCCTGTGATTGAGCAAACTTTTCAACTAAATTATATGTAGGAGGTAATAAATAATCTGGTATTTTTTCATTTTCGGGTTGCCAAGTAGGATAAACCTTTCTTTTAGCTTGCCAAATTCTCTGTAAAGACTCATCAATTCGTGATTCAGAAATACGGCCTTGACTCACAGCATCACAAACAGCATTAATTGTCACCTCTGCATCTAGAGGCATAAGTAAAATATCTGCCCCAGCTTCCACAGCCAAAACAGAGGCCTCGGCCAAACCATAACGATTAGCGATCGCCCCCATTACCAAAGCATCAGTCACAACCAACCCATCAAAGCCCAACTTTTGGCGTAACTGACCTGTGATAATTTTATGAGATAAAGTCGCTGGCAGTTCCTTATCCCAGGCCGGAATTAACAAATGGGCACTCATCACACAATCTACCCCAGCAGCGATCGCCTCAACAAAAGGAGGCAACTCAACTTCTGCCAATCTACTTTCTGAGTGAGGTATAACTGGTAAATCAAAATGAGAATCAACTGCCGTATCCCCATGACCGGGAAAATGTTTAGCAGTAGTTAACACCTGGTATTCTTGAGTGCCTCGAATAAAAGCCCTTGCCAATTGACCAACTAATTCCGTCCTTTCTCCAAAAGCCCTAATATTAATCACTGGGTTATCAGGATTATTATTCACATCTACCACTGGAGCTAATACCCAAGTTAAACCAATAGCTATAGCTTCTTGAGCTGTAATGGCTCCCATAATTTCAGCATATTCTTCGGCTTTTGTTAGATTAGTTTCAGCAATAGCAGCGATCGCCATTGGAGGAGGAAACCAAGTTGCTCCAGCAAACCTTTGACCAACTCCTTCCTCAATATCAGCAGCCAAAAGCAAAGGAATTTTTGTCCAAGACTGAAGTTGTTGAATGCGAGTTGCCAAGTCTACAGCACTCCCACCCACAAAAATGACCCCTCCAACGCCCAAGTCTTGTACCCAATATTGAAGCTTGCTGTTAGGGGGTTCCCATTCTGGATAACGAATTTGATCGTCAAACAAATGGCCAGAGGACCTCACTACAACCATCTGAGCGACTTTTTCTGCTAAATTCATAGTTTTAGTAATGGGAAATTTAGGAACTTAGGTTACTCTATGCTTTTTGCCTGAGATTCTGGATCGGCAATATCTTCTGTTTCCTGTTGTTGCCGTTCCTGGGAAAGTTGGTTTAACAGTGATATAATTTCAGTCCCACGTTCTAGAGAGCGGTCTTCAATAAAGATAACTTCTGGAGTTCGACGTAGACGTATTCTATGGCCTAACTCACTACGAACATAGCCAGTAGCAGACCTTAGACCCGCCATAGTTTCAGACCTTACTTGGTCAGACCCATAAATACTTACAAATATTTTAGCGTGTTGTAAATCTCCAGAAACATCTACATCTGTGACGCTGACCATACCAGTACCTACGCGGTTATCTTTGATACCATGGAGCAACATCTGGCTTATTTCCTGCTTGATTAATGAAGCAACCCGGGAAATGCGACGACCTGTAGCCACGATCATTACCCCCTATAATTTGATACTCACTATATCTATCTTAATACTTTCGCTAAAATTATGGCAGCTTTTGGCTGTGAACTTGACTCCAATTAATTCTATAAACTATTATCGGGACTTTGAGATTTTCAGGACTTACGCAAAGACATTATATGTATATAGCGCATGACAAATAGAGCTATCGCTACATTTTTTTAAGCGATATAGCTGCCGCTAGACTCCGCCAACGCCTCAAGATTTTTGCCATTCATTCAAGAGTAAGAAAAATACCTACACTCAGAAAAATAGCTCTGAATTTTTATTGTGGGTTTTTCCAGCTCTTGTATCAGATAATCTGAGAGTAATTCATGCTTAACTTTGGTTCATAGTTTTCCCTAGTTTCACTGCAAAGCATGCATCAAAAAATTCCCGACTAATATAGCACAGGCTATATGATTTTTCTGAATTTTTATGAGACAACATTGACAGAATTCTATACCTGTTAATTGCTTAATTCTGGCGTGAAATTCTTCAATTTTCCATCTGGTTTGAGATTCAAACTCTACTGCATCTACTGACGTTTGACATAAGTCATGATATTGCCATACCCAACTGTCTTATTGGTATAAATAGTTGCCCTTATAGAGCTTGACTGTCAGATATGCGTCTTACATTCTGAGGAGACCTCATCAATTAGCACTCGCTTTTTTATCTCTTGGAAAAGCTTTGATTTTGATTATTTTACCTGATATTTTTTCTGACTCATTCCAACTTAATTCTCCAATATTTTTATATTTTTCACTTGCGACCAGTATCATCTACATGCGCGATTGATTTTTAAGAGACAGTAATAAATTTTTTCCATATTATCTATCAATCCCATTAAGCTTTGTGTTGCATACATGCCTATCCATAAACACAGTTTTAAATGGTAATTTTTTCTGATTTACCACACATAAAATCATTTCTTCTACATGATCTTTCCTCGAAGCAACTAAAGAGTAGGAGTAGGTTAGCGGATAGTGCCCGCCAACTTATGTTTTCCCTTATTCCCACGCTTTTTTTCCTTCACCCCTTGTCACCCCCTGAGATTAGAATGGCTATGACAATACAGTACGCTGAAAATTAGGATTATAACCAGGTGAAATATCCATACTAGGTTGAGTTACTCGTAAAGTTAATGCTAGTCGAACTTGACCACTGGTATTAAGTAATGACCGATGAATAAGTTCATCTGTAAACATCACAAATTCACCAGGTTTGAGAACAATTGGTATTGTTTTTTCTGATGTATTTGTAATTTCAAAAAAATTATTTCCACTAAAAGGGTCTGTCAATTGCACAGATAAATTATTGTCAATCTGAGTATTAGGTATAAACTCAAAGCCGTTAAATTCATTGACTTCAGTTAGGGCAATATAAACATGAATTGTTTTACCTACTCCAGAAAGTAACTTGGGATAAGAGTCTTTATGCCACGACGGGATTAATCGTTTTGCCGGATAATTTACCCATAATTCAGAACGCCATAATACTAATTTTTCTCCTAAATATTATTGCAAAAATTGCAATAAATTCTCATCCTGGCATAATTTCCATACTGCCTGGGAATCAAGATGTCTTTCCATGTGAAATTCTTGGTTCCAAATTTGATATAATAATATAGCAGCAGAACCAATTTTCAGTTTAAATATCAAACTCAAAAACTTCAATAATATTAATTTACTGGGAGGCTTAGGTAAGACTTCTTCCAAAATTGTTTGGCTAATCTGACTGAGTTCGGTACGATCTAATTTGAGGGAGTAAGGACCATAAATTTCCAAAAAATCATCATAATTTGTTATAGGATTAATTATTCTTTTCTGGCATCCAGTCCAGAGAAAACTTTTTTCCCAGAGTTTTTTTGCTAAGTCAATATCTGTCGCTATTTTTGGCAAAGGAATTTCCTGAGTTTGAGGGTAGAAAAATTTTCCAGTTACACCTTTTAGTTCATCGGACTGGGCACAAAATAATGTACTATTAGCACCTTTTTCTGGTGAAATACCTAAACCTAAATATTTACTCAAACGATGGAAAATCGTAATATTAGATTGTACGAATCCTGGATGAACTGCATTAACAGTCACATTTGTATTCTCTAGCTGCCTTGTGAGTTCATTTGTCAGAAGTAATAGACATAATTTAGAGACACAATAAAGTTCAAAATAATTACTGGTTTTTTTTAAAAATAATTTCCAGGGAATAGCTTTTGGTTTTAATGCCAGATCGGAAGCAACCATAATAATTCTACTAGAGCCTGAATTCTTGAGTTTTTCCAACAAAAGATAGGTCAAGAGAAAATGACCTAAATAATTAGTTCCCCAAATTAATTCAAAACCTTCTTTAGTAGTACCTTTGTGATTGAAAATGCCAGCATTATTAACTAAAATATGTAATGGAAGTTGTTTGTCTAAAAATAGATCGACAAATTGACGCACTGAATCTAAAGAAGCCAAATTAAGTGGTAAAAACTCAACATTTTTATTGCCACTACTCTGACGAATATAATCCACAGCTTTCTCAGCTTTAATAACAGAACGACAGGCAATAAATACATGACACCCTGCTTTTGCTAGACCAACAGCAGTCATTAAACCAACACCAGAATTACCACCTGTAACAATACATACTTTATCTTTGAAATCTTGATTCATAACTTAAAAAAAAAATTGGTATTTAAATTATAACTTAATTGGGCGTTGGTGAATCAAGCTATGAAACCTAAATTTAGCCAATTATTAAAATGCTTTTCAGTTAATAGTTATACCATCACCATTAAAGCACAATCATAGCCAAAATCACCAACGCCTTCTCTCGCTAAACTTCAAAATTCACTATTTGCTTCTAAAATTATAGTTGTGTTGGAGACGAGAAACAAAAGAACCTATTTGTTTTGAGCTTTTTGGATAAGATATAACACAAAGCAAATAAATAATAGAGGGAAATGAATGGAAAATGAATTTTCTATTGGCCAAGAAGTGAGATTAGTAGTTCAACCACCATACATCAAAACTGCTGAATCGATGCCAATATTACGTCCCCCTGGTGTAGTGCGTTTGGGTGAAGTAGGAACTATTTTAAGTTGCAAAGCAGGAAATTATTGGGCTGTTCGTTTTGAGAAAGGAGCATTTCTCATAGATAGTCAGTATATAGAAGCTGTGACAGTTGATTCGGGAACTGCCCAGCCACATCATACTGATGAAGATACTAATAAGATATCTCAGTCTTCAGAAGACTAGATTTAATTGAGTAGTTCTCCTAAATTACCGATAGTGTCTTTAACTTTTTCTACAATTTCGTTAATCTTACCTACATCAATGTGCATTTCTTCGGTAGGATATTTTTCCAGAACTTCTAGCACTGATATTCGGTTGTCATCTGCTGCTGCTAAGATAATAGCAGAACGTAGGGCTTTGTCACTTTCATAGTTATGCCTTGTCTGAACTACTTCGGTGATCCCTTTAGTAATATTTTGACCTAAGTTGCTATACAGCACTTTGGCTAGGTTAGCAACATCAGCTCCTACTTCTAATGTCATTAATCCACGAACTGTATTAGGATTGACTTTTGATATACCTAGAGCTTGAGAAATTGTTTTAGTAGTTTTGCCAGTTTCTGCAAATTGTCGTAGATCCTTAACTTTGACCGATGCTTGTATTGGCCCAAATAAATCTATGACGATTTTATTTGTGGCGATCGCCCTTTGATGAGAAAGCATTACTCCAGCAATAGCACCCAAAATAATTAATGGACTACGGGACAGTAGATTTGATAATTGCATGGTTAATATTGAGTTAGATTTTAATCTAAGCTTGATGATAATATTTATTTGTTTTGATTAGATTATAAACATTAAATCTAATTAGTGTATGAGGTTGGTGAATAAAAGTATGATTTGAGAGAAGTCAAGAGTCAGGAATCAGGAGTCAGGAGTTATAAAGGAGCTTTTTCTGTGTCAAAAATAGCTCTGATTTACACGTTATGAGTTTAATAATTTCATACCATATTTCACAAACACCTAGTGTATTTAGTCTAGTTATTACTTTCTCTTCATAGACATCTGTAGAAATTTAATATTTCTTTTCTTAAACCATTGTAGGGACGTTCCAGATAACCTCCCTACATTCTTTTTGGGAAATATCTCTTCAATAATTGATAATTGATAATTACCTCTACCTAAAAGGAAGAGGATTTAATAGAAGGAAAATTTTTTTTTGTTTCTCCACGGCGAGTGAAAGGCTTTAAAGCTTAATTATTGGACAATTAATAAGAATCTTTTCTAATAAATCCTATTTACAGCAATTCTATCAAATATTGTTACAGCCATAATCCTGATAACAGGGAATATGTAACAGAGGATAGTGAAAGAAAAACTTTATAAAAAAGAGGAAAAAATGTTGGATTTTTATACTTTATGGAATTTTGATTTTTTTATTCTAGTAATAAATCATAAATTGAGATGTAACTGCATTTTTTGAATTTGATATTATCCAAATCCTTATCTAAGGCCAGATGAAAAACCTTAAAGAAAAATTTGACAAATTTTTATTCTGATAATGTGTTTTTGTGACCGCTATACTGTAAAATACGTACTCAGTTCCTCACAGTCATTTCGGCTGAAAAATTAAGCTCTTAAAGCTATGGCTAAATAACTAAATTTTTTGTTACCAAGAAATAAAGTCTTAAGCCTTCCCTTTCAAGGGGATAAAAAAGAAAGTTCAGTATTTTAAGATTTCAAGCCTCCCCTTTTAAGCTATGCTTTATAAACATCTTTCTTAACATAAAACTTGACAACATAGACAAGTTATGTTTAAGTTTTGAATCGGCTTTTTCAGGAGAAAAGTGTATTTTTAAATACACTTTTTTATGAATGTAGACAGAATTCTTCCTCCCCCTCCTCCCCATCCTCCCCACCCTCCCACAAGGGTTTCAAGAGTTCCTTATAAAGGATAGGGTTTTAGCGGGAGGTACTGATAAGGAAGTTTGATAACTGATAACTGAAATGACTGAGCTGAATTTAATCAATATATATACCTATTCTGATTTAAGTAGTTAATTCAACTACGAGCAGCAATTCATATATTCAAACAATCAGAAGTGATCTCTACCACTAACCAACGTAGAGTATAGTCACCACACTTTCAAATTTCTTGAAATAGATTGAGTGGTGTCAGGGTATTTTTTGTCTTTTTTTTAAATCTCTTTTATTTGATAAACCTTAAGAATATGAAACAGAATAACTCAATCTTCAATTTAAGTAGTAAGATATTAGGGGTATCACTTTTTTTTCTAACCACATTTGTACCTAATGCTTACTCCCAAATCAGAGTAGATAATTCGGCTTATTACACAAAACCTAGTGTAGTAGACTTACAACAGTTTCCATCATTAGTATCCAATATTGCCCAACAAGTTACTGTCAGAATTTTTACAGATAACAGTGCCGGTTCTGGAGTAATTATTAAACGGGAAGGTAATACTTACACTGTTGTCACAAATCATCATGTTATTGAGAATAACTCTAATAAACTTTACCCAGTTATGAGTGGAGATGGGATAACTCATCAAGCTACCCTAGTTTCTACTCCTCAAATAGGTAATCTAGATGTAGCATTATTGAAATTTACTAGTGATCGCCCCTATCAAGTTGTAGAAATAGCAAAAACTAACCAACCCTTAGTAGGAGAAACTGTTGTTGCCGCAGGTTTTCCCAACTGGTACCAACCAAACTCTTCACAAATGAGTAGTACCCGTACTTGGGGTAGTCGTGCTTTTCAGTTAACTTTAGGCTCTGTAGAAATGTTAACCAGTCGCACCCTCAGCCAAGGATATCAATTAGGTTATACCAATGATATTAAAAGTGGCATGAGTGGTGGACCAATTTTAAATAGTAAAGGTCAGTTAATTGGTATTAACGGACGTTCAAAATATCCCATTGCTGGAATTGGAGCATTTCGTTTTATAGATGGCTCTCAACCATCTATGGAGCAATTCAAAAAAATGGAATCTTTAAGTTGGGGAATTCCAGTTTCTAGAATTAAGAATTAAGAATTAAGAATTTAGAATTGGTAAATTTACCTTTAGTTCTAAATTTTATATTTTAAATTCTAAATTCAAAATCCTACTGATAGCTGAGTGCTGACTGCTTATTTAAGACTTGCTAAAAGTCTGTCGAAAAAGAATCCCACTTTTCTTCAAACCATACTTTTTCTCTTTTCCATTTGGGATCTCTAGTGTTCCGCATTTGTAGGTTAATATTGTTTGTCACCTCATCCAGTTCACCTTGAGACAACCCACCTCTGCCTCTAGTAGTAGAATCTTGAGTCAAACTCATACTTTTACCACTTGACAAACTATTAGCATTGTTACTCAATAATTGCTCTGAGGAACCAATATTATTAGTTACTGGTTTTTCTTGAGCTTTTGCAGGATTAGCATTTAAGCTAACAGTGAAAAACATTGTTAGTGTTGCAGTAAATAAAGCTGGAGTAGTTGTAATTTTCATGGCTTTCCTTTTGACAATTAATTGAAATATTTGAACAAACAAATTAACGCTAAAGCGTTATTTTATTATACCGTCAATTAACCGTATTTTTACAGTTTGCCTTGAGTTTAAAAATAATTTTGATAGTTGAAAGAATTGGATTATAAATTTATTGTGCAAGTGGCTAAAACAGACACAAACTTAGACAAAACTAAGCTATGAGTGTCTGAGAAAATAACCTGTGCATTATCTACAGATTTTGATTTATTCTTTCCTATCTTCCCATATTAATAAGTTTGGGAGATAATTCTACTTTAAATTTAGGGATAGTTTTAGATACTACTCTACGAATACTTCAGAGAATAAAATCTACTTGAACTTGAGAACCTATATAGTTAATAGTCATAAGTCGATCAAAAGAAGTGAAGAGGGAAAATTTATTTCCTTAGTTATTCCCTCAACATTTCTGTTAAAATAACTTATTCGTAGATAGGCTCATCACTAGCAGTACCTTGTCCGAAATCCTTAAATTGAGTTAGAATTTCTTCGGTTTTTTCACGATTTTCTGGCTTTAAAGTGAAGACCACATTCTCAAAGCTAGGCTTTTCTTCTGGGGAAACATAAACCACTTGCTCATGGTTTACAACACCAATTTGACTGATGTCTGCGAAAGTTTCCATCCCTAGGGCATAAGCAAGGTTAGTTAGACGAGTGCTAACTGCTTGACAACGACGGTCAGGAGTATAAGCACCTTTAGGATGGTCGGAAGAAAGAGTAGCAGCCCAAACAATCATTGGTTTAGAGGAAACTTGAATAACTTCTCGTTTCACAAGGGGATATCCACCTAAAAGTCCAGGCTCACTTGTATCCCGTGTTTCACGAACTATTTGAGGAACAGTTGCATATTGATTTTCTTCAGCGTTCATTGAAACACAAGTGAAAACTACTTTGTCAGTAGTTTCAAATTGTCCTGCTTTAGCTTCTGATTGAGGTAGAAAACCCCAGAGACCAACGGTTGCTAAAACACCTGCTAAGGAAACTTTTAATTGGTTATTCACAATCTTGACCTCTGACTTAATATCTGCATTTGGGAGAGAAGTTATTTGTTTCTTCTCCATACTTTTACAGTAGAGGAATTACTTAGAGTTGTCAGTAAGAATAAAGTAATATTTCAAAATAAGACTTTTAGACAATAAGTTATCTGAAAGTGATGAAAAAGTAATATATATTAGTTATTTGTCTAGTATTTTACTGTTTTTATGTGTCGTTTTTGCTTCAAATAATTTAGATATTTATGAATACTATTGTAACTCAATTTTCTGTTTTTACAACCCTTAATATCTAAGTTTCTAGATTAAATGAATCTACATAAAGATTGTGGCTGAAAAATTATATAAATTAAATGCACTTTAATTATGGTTTGCTGAAAAAGTCTTTTTTAAGGAGTAGGGACGTTGCATGCAACGTCCCTACCTACTCCCCTACTCCCTACTCCCTACTCCCTACTCCCTAACTATTATTAATAAACTCCAAGTAAGAGTTACTTAGTTCTTTTACTGCTAAATCATACAACTGCTTACCATGTTCGGGTGTTGCCAATGCAGGGTTAGAACCCATGCGACCATCAGGATATCGGCGACGAAAATCGGCAGCACCATATATTGAATATCCACTAGCTACATTTTCTGAAAGTGGGGCTTGTTTAATTGCTTCTGGGTAAATATACTGAGTTAAAGCTACTTCGCTAGGTGTAGCGTGAGAGCCTTCCTCATTAGCATATAACTCTTTGGCTAATTTGTAAACTGAGCTACACATAAACCAATTTCCAACTTTGCACTTGACTAGATCTGCATTAGTAATGTTTAAATCAGCTAAGTGAGCATAAGTTTCGGAGAAAGCAGCTTTCAGAGTAGCAATATTACCTCCGTGACCATTAATAAAGAAAAATTTGGTAAATCCTGCTTTAGTTAAACAAACTATATAGTCACGAATCATCTGAATCATCGTACTAGGCCGCAGACTGATTGTACCTGGGAAAGCTGTATGATGTAAGGCCATGCCTACATTAATTGTCGGTCCTACTAATGCTTGTACTGTTTCTCCTACTCCCTTTGAGATGGCTTCTGCACAAATAGCATCTGTACCAATCAATCCTGTAGGTCCATGCTGTTCAGTAGAACCTATTGGCAGAATAATACCTTGAGATTGATTCACATAAGCTTCAACTTCAGGCCAGGTACTTAAGTGTAGTAACATAATTATACTTTTTATCTTAACTCTAAGTAAAAAAATTAATCTAACTCTAAATTAGGATTAAACTTTCTAATATACTCTAAATATTGTTCAATTTTGATACTAATATTTATATATTCAATAGATTAAGGAATGTATTTAATACAAGTCCAACACCTTCTAGAAATTGGTAGCAATATTTGATGAAATTTGTATTAAATTATCAAAATTTAACCTTTTGATAACCTAAACATAACCCTTTCTTAACCTATTAGTCATATTATAGGGGCATCCAAGTTTTGTATTCAGCATAACAATGCAAAATAAAGTTGGGCAATGCTTACTAAACTAACACCCCTCTCTAGAAACGACAAAAAACCAGACTACAAAACAAATTCCGCTAGTGCTATGGTTGCTCTAGTAATGTTTTATAGTCAGAAAGCATTGTATCAATGGGAGAAAGACCCAGTGCTTTTGGCAGTTGGATGGTTAGAAATTAATTGAGTTAATTAGCTACACAATTAACAATTGATTGCCTAATTTCTCTGTTAGGCAACATTAATAATTCACCATTAAACCTACCAGAAGCGATATTTATGTTTTCCCCAGATCTAAGTGAAAGTATTTCCAGGTCTGCCGTCAGAATAAGTAGCAAAGTTTTATTATTAGAAACTGAAGAGCTGTTTCGGGATATGTTAGCCCTAGCTCTAGAAGAACAAGGTTGTGAAGTAATTATTGCTCCAGACGGGCGTAGTGTTATTCCCACTCTTGAGAATTCTTTATCAGTTAAAGGTGAGCAATCTTTTAATCTGCTAATTCTTGACTCCGTTAATGGTTTAGATTTATGCCGGATATTAAGACACCAAGGTAATTTAATACCAATAATGATTTTAGGAGCAAGAAGTAGTGCTAATAATTGTGCTTTTTATTTAGAAGCTGGAGCTGATGATTATGTAACTAAACCCTTCGGGATGCGAGAATTTATGGCTCGTTGTCAAGCTATGATGCGTCGCCAACGTTTAGATCAAGTATCTCAAGCAGTTATGCTTCAGTATAAAGATATAATAGTTTATTCCGAAGAATGCCGAGTAACGGTTAGAGGTCAAGAAGTGAAACTTCCCCCTAAACAATTTCGCTTACTTGAACTATTTATGAGTTATCCACGCAGAGTTTGGTCTCGTGAACAATTGTTAGAACAAGTTTGGGGACCAGATTTTATTGGGGATAGTAAAACAGTTGATGTTCATATTCGCTGGTTACGGGAAAAATTAGAGTTAAATCCTAGTAAACCAGAGTATGTGATTACTGTTAGAGGTTTTGGATATCGATTTGGTTAGTTAGAATTTAGAATTTAGAATTTAGAATTTAGAATTCTGAATTCTGAATTTCAAAGGTTTTCTGTTAAAATTAACTGTTGTAAAAACTTTTACAACTAATTTATGATTCCTACATCTAGGAATAGGTAATAGTTTT
>JBCDJM010000208.1:0-13865 GCA_038747755.1 Cyanobacteria bacterium P01_H01_bin.35 | reverse complement strand
TACACCGCCGACCACCGCGCCGATCGCGTTCGCGACATCGGCGTGCTCCGGGATCAGGCCATCAGCCGACAGACAGTAATAATTAATAATTAATAATTACGGATTTTTTTTAAAATAGGATTGGTTAAAAGGAATTTTTTTCTTTTTTTTTCCTTTCAAGGAGAGGCTTTAAACCTGATTTTTTTCAGTAAAAGAGTTTTGGTTTAGTTCTCCTTTGCCTTGGATTTTTAGATTTGATTATTTGAAATATTTATTTATTGTCATTCCAGGTACTCTTGCTGGAGATTTAATTTTAAATTGGATGAAAAATAATGAAACTAATAATAATGATTCTATAGTATAAAAATGGTCAGTTAGTCGTTTTTTTATAATTCCAGTGTTAATGGTGACTATTGACTTGGTGTTATTGGTTGGGTTACAATCTAGGCTGGTTTTACAAACAACTTTAATAACTGTAGTTTTATGTGGTTCTGGTTAGTTATTATTCCAGCAACCAGGTAATCAGATAGAAAATTTACTAAATACACTTTATAGTTGGGGTATTTATTGGTTAGTATTAGGGTTGGCTTTTGAGCCTTTTCAAGGTGGTATCAAAAAAGATAGTCCTACTATTAGTTACTTTTTCGTCACCACAGGAATGTCTATTTTTCTGTTGATTCTATTTACTGTGATTAGCGATTATTTTCAACAAAAAGGTATTCTTAAATTATTGATTTATAATGGGCAAAATCCCATGATAGCTTATGTGGTTTTCGGTAACTTGCTTTTACCTTTTTTCAAATTAACTGGATGGTATGAAGAAATTACACAAATGACTCAAATATAAAGTTTAGGATTGTTGAGGGGATTTGTTTATACATTAATAGTGGCATTAATTGTAAGTATTTTTAGCAGGTTAAAAGTTTTTTGGAGGACTTAAAAACAATAAAATTAGGAGAATTTTATGAGTAGTATACTTCCTGTAGTGTTTGTATGGTTTGTTTCATTATTTGGTGCTTGTGTAGGCATTATCATCGGAGGTACTATTGGAGGAATAGTTGGTGGAATTACCAACTTAATTACTCATTTCAGATGTACGATGAGAATATTTAATGCAGCAACTTTTACTTCACTTTTGAGTACAGTTTTTTTTATTATTATCGCTCGTCAAAAAATTCAACCTCTAAATTGTGGTGATGGTTTAGACGGATTTTATGTTTGTTTTAGTCCACTACTTATTCCATTTTGGGGAGGAATTATCGGGGGAATATTTGGATCATTTATTGGAGTCTTAGTGGAAATATATAGAAAATCAACTCGTTAAATTAATGAAATTAAATGATTTATTAAAGTTTTTTAGGATTGGTTTTGATTAAGGAGAAATGCAATTGATATAATCTCCATTCAGCAATTAACAATGAACAATTAATAATTAGCGCTTCTTATAAAGAAGGGAATTGACTCAAAGGAAAATTTTTGATTTATCCCCTATCCAAGGGGAGGCTTTAAGGCGTCAATTGTTGAATGAATAATTAATAGTTAATAATTAATTATTAATTATTCGATCAAATAGGGATCAATGATTAGGGAGCAGTCAGGATAGAAGAGAGAAGAGAAAGGAAAAAATTATATTATTGACGGTTGAATATTTATGAATAAGGCAGTGTGAAATATAACAATTCTCAAAAAGCTAGAGGTACAAAATTCTAGGCAATAGGCAACAGACAAGAAATATAAAAGTGTACCTCACACTTACTGATAAATGCTTTATAGCAAGATTAGTCTAGCAAGGAGAGGAAAGATTTTTTTATCGCTAATCAAACTTAAATAGACTGGGTATTACTATTACCATAATATAATACCATTTCTCAAAAATTTTTCTACATTTGATTAAGTAGGGGAGTGTAGGGACGTTTTGCTAACGCAGAGCTTCCACTTTATATGTCGGCGACAGCCGAAATACGTTTGCGTTAGCGCAGATCCTCTGTAAGAGGCAGCATTCCGGAACGGAAAGTTGTGCGCCAGCAAAACGCTACGCGACATGGAAAGCGCAGCATTCCGGAACGGAAAACGCATTAATGCTCAAGCAACGTCCGTACGGGAGAAGTAAAAATAGGGATAATAAAAAATTAAATTGTCTCAAATAAGCAAAAAAGTAATTATCTAAAGGTAATTACTTAATAACTGAAGTCTTAATAAAGTATAGCATTACTTCTGGGAATTGGTAGAAGACTTCTACAAAACTAATTTAATATTTGTAACCAATGAACAGCTTGACTGGGAACAAAAAATCTACTTGTATAGAACAGCAGTAAATATATAGCTGAAGTCATAATTAAAATTATTGCTCTGACTAAATTTGATATAAGCAAGAATGTCCTAATAGTAATGGTGAGTGCTATAAAAATAATTTAGCTGACCTACTTAACCTGACCATTAAATATATAAAAATTAATTTTGGTTGAATACTTAATTAACTTAATTAATAAATTAATTAACAAACACAGCTATTTCTATGGGCAACAACACAATTACGTCCCTGTTCTTTAGCTTTATAAAGTGACTGGTCAGCATCTATTAATAATGTACGAGGCGATAATTGAAAATTAGGAATTATACTACTTACTCCTAAACTTACAGTAACATAAGGACTTGTTTTTGAATAGGCATGAGATATCTGAAGATTTTTGATTTCCAATCTAATTAATTCTGCTTTTCGTAAAGCTTCATCAATAGTTGTATTGGGTAATATAATTCCAAATTCTTCTCCACCATAACGGCATACTAAATCAGTAGGAAATATAGCAACTTTACTAATTGCCTGAGCAACTTTTTTGAGACACTGATCTCCCTCTGGATGTCCATAATAATCATTGTAATATTTGAAATAGTCTACATCACAGATTATCAGAGATAAAGGCTTTTGCTCTTGTGTAAGTTGTTCCCATTTTTGGTGAAAATATTCATCAAATTTACGACGATTCGCTAAGGATGTTAGACTATCTAAACTAGCTATTATTTTTAAATCTTGGTTGGCTTTTTTAAGAGCTAGTTCTGCTTTTTTGCGTTGCATTAACCCTCCTAACTGAGTTGCAACACCATTAACTAATTGCATAGAATTTTGGTCAAGGGAGCGAGAACTTTTCTGGAAAAAGACTAAAATAGCTAAAACCTTTTTATCTAAGATAATAGGAATTCCTAAAACAGATTTTATACCTATCTTTTCAGCAATTTCAGAACAAATAGAGACAGAATATTTTGCCTGAGAGATATCTTCTAACCATTCTATCTCCTGAGAAGAGAAAACTTTTTCTAGGAAACCTGAATGAGAGCTAAAAGTAATAATTTGATTCTGTTGTCTAAATTTCAGAGTAGGTGGTAAAGTGCCATTGTTATTGTTACTAGCATACCAACCTCTACTAAATCTAAGCATAGTAGTATCTTGGTTAGGAATCCATGCTTCCCCAAAATCCCAATTCATAGTTTGGCAAATTTCTGCTAGAATTACTTCTAAAGCTGATTCAAAATCAGATGCTTCACTAATAGCATGAGTTGTTTTTAATAATAGTTGTAATCTAGCATTTTGTTGTTGTAATTCCTGCTGTAAAGAACGCAAACGTAATTGATTTTCAATCCTAGCTAAAATCTCAATTAATTCAAATGGTTTAGTTATATAATCTACTCCTCCCACAGTAAAAGCTTTAATCTTATCCATCACTCCATCCAAAGCAGAGATAAAAATCACAGGGATATGGCAAGTTCGTTCATATCTTTTCAAAACTTCACAGATTTGATAGCCATCGATTTCTGGCATTTTAACTTCTAATAAAATCAAGTCTGGAAGTATCAAATGAATAGTTTCTAGAACTTGCTTACTACTGGTGGCAATTTCCACCTTATACCCCTGGGTAGATAACAACTCAGTCAACAGTTTTAAACTTTTAGGATTATCATTGATAATTAAAATAGTTTCTCTGAATCTATAATTTTGTTGTTGATGCATGATTTAGCAGGAATAGAGTGAACATTAATACTATTTTAGCTGCCTATTAGGAAGCTATTGGCCAAATTTAAGCTTCTTAAAATTGTGTTAGGTTAAGGGGGGTTATAGACTTGTAAGACTAACTCTGTCAACTAATAATTAATAGCTGTTTGATTGAATTTAACCTACTACATTAACAAAGCTACAAGCAATTTTTAATTGTTGTATGCACCCTAAAATGCTTCAAATATTATGTATAACATAACTTTTTAAGATAAAAGATTTTAATTTAACTAATATAGCATTTTCATTGGAGTATTGAAAAGACTTTTGAGAAAAAAGCGGAGAATAAACTATATATTTTTTTGATAATGGAAGAAAAACATAGTTGTTGTTACTAATTTCATATAGCAAGCTGTGATAGATAATCAAGTATGAAAGTCTTGTTAATGTTACCTTTTACCGATTTTATAGAGAATTTATTAACAAGTAAAATAGGACTGACATATAGGTCATTTATATTAGCTTGGGAAATATCTAAAATTAGCTTTTCTATAGTTTATGGTTCCTACAATCAAATATAGGCACAATAATGGGTGCATCTCAATTTTGAAGAAAGCCAAAAATTTATCACTTTTAGGGAACAGGGAACAGTGAACAGAGTATAGGGAATAGGAAAAAAGTATTTTTACAAATATGAAATGCACCCGACAATAATTCCTACCAATTGTAAAAAAGAATGCTACAAAACGGAAAGCTGGAAATTTATTTTTAGGCATGATCTTCTCCAATTGTATAAGCTACCTAGTTTCTGTTATTTTTCGATTTTTATTCTTTCTTGATTCCTTCTTCATTCTTCAGAGCCTATACTTGTATATAGTAGATATCTTTACCAAATAAATATTCCCTTTCTTTTTTGCCTACTAGAGTGTCTAGCTTTAAAATGTGGGTAAATGTTGAGTTAATAAAGACCTCTACCCCAACCCCTCTCCTGTAAGGAGAGGGAGGAATTTTTACACACAATTTTAGTCTAGACGAGCTACTACTATGGGCAAAAAGTCTATATCTTTTTCACGCCTATATCTACTATTTATAATATGAAATATAAAACAGAATACTACGAACAATTTTGCTTATTAAAGGAGTTGACTTAGAAATATCTATTTGACTAAAAAAGAGTTTTACTGTAATAAATGATATATAGGCTATTCCTACAGACTCTTCAATCCTTAAAACAGCCTAAGTATTTGTAGCCAAAATTTTAGTATTTCATATAACAAAAATTGATCAAATTGGTATTGTTTGATTTTTATTAATACTGAGCTACAACACAAGTGAATTTTGAAGTTTACTTTGGAGAAACTAAGGGAACTATATGAGGAAAAGGACGTGGAGTATATCTGACTAAGGATTTACCTTGATAAGCTAAAGATGTACTTGCTCCAGAATCTAAGATTACTGCATCCCGAAATTCTACTTGTGCTAAAAGTTGACCAAGTTTAACGGAAGCAATTATTTTATAAGATACGCCAATAATAGGTTAACCACTACGATTTTATAAGAAGAGGTAATAATTAATTATTAATTGTTGAAACATCCTATAGACTCCCTTTTCCCTCTCTCAACTAGGAAATTCCTAAAAGCACAATTACTTACTTATAGCAATTTAAAGAGTTTCACAAATAATTAGGGTAATTAAAATAATTCAATCAGATTTTCCTTTGATTAAAAAGGGATATTCAAGCAAATAAATGATATTTAAACTATTGATTCTGACCGAAAAATTCTGTTCTAAAGCCTCCCCTTTTAAGGGGATAAAAAAAGAGCATACTCCGTATTTCAAGCTTCCTTATTCCATAGAGGTACTGATAACTGATAACTGGTAACTGAATATTTGACTTTGAGTTTTCCAACAGCTCTAATGTTGTAAGTGACTTTTTTTAATCTACTATGGCAACAATTAACGATAATTACCTCAAACTCAAAGCAGGATACCTATTCCCAGAAATAGCTAGACGAGTTAATACCTTCGCCGAAGCAAACCCAGAGGCCCAGATTATTAAATTGGGTATTGGGGATGTCACCGAACCATTGCCAGAAGCTTGTCTTCAGGCCATGACTAAAGCTGTAGCAGAAATGGGCGATCGCTCAACTTTTAAGGGTTATGGCCCAGAACAGGGTTATGGTTGGTTGCGGGAGAAAATTGCGACTCAAGATTTTCAAGCTAGGGGATGCGATATTGATGCTTCGGAAATTTTCATTTCTGATGGCTCGAAGTGTGATAGTGGTAATATTTTGGAAATTTTTGGCAATAATAATACTATTGCTGTGACAGATCCGGTATATCCAGTGTATGTAGATACTAATGTAATGGCAGGTAATACTGGAAATGTGAATGATAAAGGGGAATATGATGGTTTAGTTTATTTACCAATTACAGCAGAGAATAATTTTACTGCCGAAATTCCTACTCAAAAGGTAGATTTGATTTATTTGTGTTTTCCTAATAACCCCACTGGTGCGACAGCGACTAAAGAATATTTGCAAACATGGGTAAATTATGCCAAGGCGAATAACGCCATTATTTTATTCGATGCTGCTTACGAAGCTTATATTACCGATGGAAGTCTTCCCCATTCTATTTATGAGATAGAAGGAGCAAGAGAATGCGCGATCGAATTTCGTTCCTTTTCTAAGAATGCTGGTTTTACTGGTACCCGTTGTGCGTTGACTGTCATACCTAAAACTCTCAAAGGGAAAGCTGCTGATGGTAGCGATGTAGAAATATGGAAATTGTGGAACCGCCGTCACTCTACTAAATTTAATGGTGTTTCTTATATCGTGCAGCGGGGTGCAGAAGCAGTTTACTCGGAGGAAGGGAAAGCGCAGGTGAAAAAGTTGATCGAATTTTATTTAGAGAATGCCAAAATTATTTGCTCCCAGTTACAAGCAGCAGGTTTAACTATTTATGGAGGAGTGAACGCGCCTTATGTGTGGGTGCAAACTCCTACAGGTTTGTCGAGTTGGGATTTTTTCGATAAGCTATTGCAAAATTGTAATGTTGTCGGTACTCCTGGATCTGGTTTTGGTGCTGCAGGTGAAGGTTATTTTCGTATTTCCGCTTTTAATAGTCGGGAAAATGTTAACGAAGCGATGAAGCGGATAACTGAGAAGTTTAAAGTTTAGGTCAGAGGCGATCGCTTTTGAAAATATGGTTTAGCGATCGCCATTCTTGTCTAATAATTTCTAACAATTAACTAGCAAAAATATTATCCTCTTCACTAAAAGCTTCAGTTTGCTCCCCACAAACAGGACATGATTGATTTCGTTCCCAGTTAGCTCCGTACCATCTCAAAATAGAAGGTGTATTAAACCTATATTCCATCTTCTGCCAATTAGCGTAAGTATCCTCTCGACGATTTGCCCAAATATAAAAATCTGCTATCAAATCTTCTTCTAGGGAACTAATACCACTAGCTTTACCACGAGAAAGTTCTACTAAAGCTAACTTGACAATCATATTTGAGATTGGCAAAATATCAGATGCCAAACCAACTTGAATCGTTGCCTTAACCTCATCATCTGGAACGTAGGCAGGATTTTCAGATCTAGCTTGTCTAAACTGAGAGACTTCTTCCTGGCGACTTTCAAGAAAATCTTTGGTGAAAACGCAACCTAAACAAGGTCCATTATTTGGACGTACTCTCAACACATCCCCACCGGAAGCACGAGTTAATGCTCTGCCAAAAATAGCCACTATTTTGTACTCCAGAGCAATATTATTGAGGTTAAAACGACTTCTATCGTTATCGGTAGCAGCAATAATCAAATCACAATCTTTCAGGAGAAGTTTTGTTTGCTCAAGATTTTGATTGATGTCAAGTTCGGCAGTTTGCACTTTAATGTAAGGGTTTTTGCCATACAGTAAATCTCTAACTGCATTTGTTTTGTAGCGACCTAAATCTCCTGTACCACAAATATGCCTGGCAATATTCCCTAGTTCCAGACGGTCAAAGTCTATCAAAACAAAATTACTTACACCTGCTTTAGCAAGCTCTAGTGCTACAGTTGAGCCACCACTACCTAAGCCGACTATTCCTACTTTGCATTCCTCAAGCACTGAAGTTTCTAACAAACCCTGACTGCGAGAGTAAAGTTCTGAGTAGTCTGGAATAAACTTAACAACTCCCTCGCGAAACTTGCCTTCAAGGTTACGAATAAAAACGCGATGCTTTAATACATTTTCCTCAAGTGCAAATAAAATAATTACAGCCGACTTAACCCCATTACCAGAGATTGTACTGCAAACTTCAGTAGCAACAGCTAACCCCGCTTCTCCTTCTGGGATGCTGGTCAAAAATTTAATTACTGATGCACAAGGATAACCTGATAAATGTGTTTTCGGTCTAGATGTGTAGACATGAAACACATCCTCTTCATCGAAACCAAATGCCACCGCTTCAAACCTGTCTAGTTGAGATTCGCTGAAGTGACTGTAAATATCCTGCAACTGGTCTTGATGCAGATAAACTAATGGGCAATTCATAAAATTAACTCCCAAAAAAAACCATCTTCGGCAATTTGATCTGCAGATACAGCGTCAGGGTTAGGCATTCGTTCCGATGGTCTCTGTACCACCAACTGACCTGTTGTGGGGTCAAAAATTAGCTTTTTATCTGCTGGAGCTTGACCTTCTTGAGCAGTTCTTTCTAAGTGACGGGTTACATCTTGAGAGTTTGTCATTGATTTTGAATCTCCTTGTATATCAATATATTTATTCCATGTGAGCGAGAAAATTATCCATAGTTTTGCCTGTTCTTCTATGTCCTTCGAGCGCCTCTAGCCAAATTCGACCTTTCAGTACAACTAGGTACAAAGTTAAGTCAGGAGGCCAGCCTCTGTAGTGGCAAATTTTTACATACCCATCTCGTGGGTCTAAAGTGTGCATACTTGAGTCGGTTCCATATTCCTTCAAGTTTTTACCAAGAAATCCTTTGAGAGGATAGGGAGATGTTACGACCATATCGGGTCGAGAATTGGGATAATCAGAAGGTACATAAATTCGGAGGGTGTAATTATTTCCTGCATTGGTACGAACACTACCCTCTACTCGTGTATTGTTAGAATCTGTTGGGTTAATCCAATTAAAATTTGGGAAATACTTTCTTAGTATTTGCCGTTCTGTTTGTAAGCGTTGTTGTTGTCCTTTAGTCCATGACATAATAACTACTGTTTCTTTTTGTAAGATTTTTTTATAAAAGATTTGATTTGACGGAAATAGTCGTTATTACCACTCCAATCTAAGGGAAAAGGTTGTTCACCTTTGCGTTGAAACAAAGGTGAAGATTTGGGAAAATCATCAGGAAATTCTACTCGCCATTCATCGTAATTTTTGCCAGTTGGAGCTAGAAAAGTAAAATATACTCTCTCTGTACGATTATCTTGGCGCATTTCGCATTCCTGAAAGTTTTCATCAAACAGGTCATACAGTTCCTTTAGTCTTCCTTGACCTTCTGGAGTGGTATACCACAATTTTTCAGATATTTCGATTGGTTCAGTTGTTACTAAAACCTCAGCTTCTAGACTTGTTTTTTCAACACTCCAGCTTTTGGAAGGACGAGAATTTCCCCTCTGGAAGCTAGAGCTAATTGGACTCTCTCCTGGTAAAACCACCCAAGCACCAACTTGGTAACTTCCTCCTATTTGATAACTAACTCTGCTGGAGTTTGTGAATAAAAAACAGCCAACATTTACATTCCATTTTTTATTCCTTTCTGAAGTAGGACGTAAGTTAGCAATACAGAGTAAAAACCTGGGAAAATTGTATTTTTCTAATGCTCTAAAAACTGTATTTTCATCACCTCCACTTGGTTGTGCTAACCCTAATTGATGATGAGAATGCCACTCTCCTATATGTTGTAATCCATGCTTGCTTCTGAGAATTTCTCCAGCTTTAATTAAGTGTTCTTTATCTTGATAAAAACTGGTTGGATTATGTCGGCTAGTACAGCCTGGGCCAAGAACATATTGAATGACTGGCGCTCCTGAATGAGTCCAAAATCCAAATAAGTCTCCTCCTGTTTCTAGATCGGGATATTCTTCAACCCATCCTGCTATCCGGTCTAATTCTTTCTCATATATGAGAGTTTTAAATTGATGTTGTGCTGTGGTTTTGTACGACATTGTTTCAGCAATTGAATTATATATTTACTGATGTAATCTGTCTGGAATTGCCAATTAATTACTGAGGGTGTAAAAATTGTGCAATTTAAAGATAATTTTGTTTTTTTATTAGATATATGAAAGATTGCCAAGATAATAGACAGTCATTGCTGATTCATAATTTTTTTTTAAATCAACAATTGCCTTCTTTTACTATTAAATCTTCAAACTTTCAGAATTGACAATCAGAAAAGATCAGAAAATATCCTCTATTTTTTGTGCTTCACTACATGATAAAATATGATGAATTTTTTAGGAATTTTGGGAAAATATCAGAAAATATCATAAAACATCAGATATAATATGAAATAATTTCTAAATTAACTTGATTTATGGCTATTGATGAAGTTTTAAGGTTTGTCGATAATTTAGTTTTCGACAAAACTGGCAAACATTTAGACAATTTACAAAAAACGATATTACAGGATGTTTGGCAAAGTAAAAGATATTCAGAAATTGCTCAACAATACCACTGCACTAGAGATCACGTTGGCAATGTCGCTTCAAATTTATGGCAACTTATTTCTCAGGAATTAAATGAAAAAATTCATAAGTCAAATTTCCGCGCTGCGATGGAAAGATATCAAGTTTCTAATATTTCAAATGTATTTAATTTTGGACGACAAAGTAATTATGTAAAAGGTAATATTAATCTCTGTGCAGACAACACTCATTCTTCTGAAACAACAAAAAAATTATCTACGACACAAACAGCAAACAAAAATAATACCCCACTGCCAAAACTCGACCTCAGAGACGCACCAGATATCAAAAAAACATTCTATGATCGCTCCACCCAACTCTCTACCCTCAAAACCTGGATACTCGAACATCGCTGTCGTCTTATCACCGTCTCAGGAATAAGCGGTATTGGTAAAAGCGCCATTATTCGTCAGCTCATCCCAGAAATAGAATTTGATTTCGACTACATCATCTGGCGCACCCTCCGCACATCTCCACCCCTAAACCTAACTCTCAAAAATTTAATTGAAACTATATCCAACGTAACAGAAACAGACTTCCCTAATAACACCGATGCTCAACTCTCAATGCTAATCGAAAAATTACGGGATATGCGATGTCTAATTATTCTAGATGACGTACAACAAATACTCAACACTGGGCAACTTATTGGTAACTACAAACCAGGATATGAAAACTATGGCAACCTATTTAAAATTATCGGCGAACTTCCTCACAATAGTTGTTTTATTCTTAATAGTTGGGAACCGCCTTTAGAAATTTTCAACTTTACAGATAATGACTCAGCAGTACGTTTATTTCAGTTAACTGGTTTAACGGAAAAAGAAGCGCGTGAGATGCTTAAAAATAGAAAATTATTAGATGAAGAAAAATGGCAAGAGTTGATAAATTTCTATCAAAGTAATCCCCAATGGTTAAAACTTATAGGAGAGACAATTAAAAATTTATTTGGCGGGAGTGTCGCTCAATACTTAAGTTATAAACCGTTATTTTTATGCGATGAATTAACCAAGATTTTACAGCAGCATTTTCAAAGGTTATCTGAGTTGGAAAAACAAGTGCTATGTCAACTCAGCGAACCAGCAAAATCTGTGTCAGTTGCCCAATTATTAGAAAAATCTCAATTATCATCACCAGAATTATTTCAAACATTACTATCTTTAGAAAGACGAGGTTTGATAGATAAAATCACAGAAGAAAATCAAACTTTATTTATCGTTAAACCTATATTTAACCATTATATTAAATCCGTTTTGATATAAATAGAACATAGAAACTGGGTTTGTATGAGAAAGCATCTATAAAGTAAATCTTAAGGAGAAATCTGGCTATTTGGTCGATTACGGCGTATATTAAACCACCAAAAATTACAATCATAAGCCCACCTAACCTATCCTAAAAGGGCTTAAGGTTTTGTTTATAAACTGTCTCTAAGAAAACAAAAGAATACGGATAGAGAATTTCGATTTCAAGAAGGGTATATTAAGAACCCTATATATGGAGATGTGGTAGAGCATTTATTTGTTTATGTTCGAGATTATTTAACATCTGATTGGGAGGGCGGTATTAATTTTGGTTTAAAGCGTGGTTATTTGATTTAGCTGAATAATTTGGGTTGAAATTGATGGTACAATACATATTTTTGTTGAATTAGGATTTCTTTGAGGGGATAACGGAGAAATTTAAAGTTTAGGTTAAATTTAGGCGATCGCTAAAATCAAATAATATTAAATAGTAGGGTGAGCATAAATTGAGTTATCAATAATCATGGTAAATCAAGTTTTATTTGTCCACCATATTTTTTTCTAGTACATTTATACAATTTGATTGCTGATGATTTCTCAACCCTACTTTTACCTGATAACTACATTATTATCCCTAATTAATCCAGCGTTAATAATGCAGGTTAACGCCCAACCTCAACGGATAAAAGTTCCTACTCCTTCCATTTCAGAAGAAGCACAAGAAGTTTGTCCGAGACCTGCATTATCTCGTCTCCAACGCCATACCGTCGCCCCCGGAGAGACTATTGAAAGCATCGCCGAACAATACAACCTAATACCCCCAACCTTATTAGCATTTAATCGAGGGCTACAAAAAGGACAAGCAACAGTAGGTACTGAAATTGTCATTCCTCCCTATAACGGTATTGCCGTGAAAGTACCCACTGGTAAAACCTGGAAAAATGTTGCAGAAAATTATAATATCCGTGCTGACGCTTTATATGAAGTAAATGGTTGTCCAGAAACACCAGCTCAACAAACACCAGAAATAGTTTTTTTACCAGGAGTAAATTGGTCTCCAGGGCAAAAAACACCGCCAAAAACATCTTTATTAACAGGTTATCCTTTACCTTTTGAAGCCAGGGTAATTTTAGGTTATGGTTGGTTGCTACATCCGATTAAAAATAAAGTAGTTTTTCATAGTGGTTTAGATTTAATTGCTGATAGTGGTACATCAGTTTTTTCTATAGGAAAAGGTATTGTGGCATTTGCTGGTAAACAAGGAAATTATGGAAATTTAGTCGTAATTAATCATGCTTCTGGCAAACAAACTCGTTATGCTCATTTAGATTCTATCAATGTTAAAACTGGTCAAAAAATTGAACAAGCAGAACTTTTAGGCACAGTTGGCAAGACAGGGCAACCTGATTTTGAAGAAGCTCATCTACATTTTGAAATTAGATATAATTCCCCTTTAGGTTGGGTTGCTGAAAATCCTAATTCTTATATGGAAGTTATTTTTAAGTAATTGAACAAACTCTTAATAATATCAAACTGTTAATGAATCTATACAACTGTAATTTTGAGTAAGTATATCTATGGTGTAATGGTATTTTTATGAATAAATTATCATCTATTCAGTAAATTATAATTTGGGCTTATAGGATGACAATTAAGATTAGAGTATGCCATAATTAATCTAAAGAATACTTTGATTTTTTTGGGTAATAGTTACTTAACTTTACTTAAAAAATGAATTTATAACTTAATACCCAAAGATTTAAAGTACCAGCAATTATAATCAAAATTAGGAGTATAAATTATGATAGGCATACCATTTTACTTAATGATATTATGTTTCCTTGCTACTATTATCTGGGAAAAAGTAAAATATAGTTCTGAGCCAGATTCTCAAAGCTAAATTCAAAACTCAGTTCATTAATGGATAATTGATAATGGATAATTGATAATTACCT
>JBCDJM010000207.1:0-13963 GCA_038747755.1 Cyanobacteria bacterium P01_H01_bin.35 | reverse complement strand
TCGGCTTTTTCACGAGAAAAGAGTATTTTTCAATACACTTTTTTATGAATGTAGACAGAATTCTTCCTCCCCCTCCTCCCCCTCCTCCCCATCCTCCCCACCCTCCGACAAGGGTTTCAGGAGTTCCTTATAAGGGATAGCTTAAAAGGGGAGGCTTTAAACCTCTTTTTTTTGGTAAAAGAGTCTATAAACCACATAGTTGATTAAAAAGCTGAGAGTTATTTGCAGAACATTCCAGAACGGAAACGCTAATAGCTGAATCCTTTCCTAACTTTTGAATTCTTAATTCTGACTTCCTTATTTTAATTCTCCTCTTGTGGTTGGTCTGGAATTCTAAATCGCCAGAAGAATAAACTGGTTCCGACAAAACCCCACATAACACAACCTATCATTAATCCTTTTTGCAGTGGGTTATAATCATTAGAGGTACTTGCTAAATAATAGTTACTGTTCGTAATTTTTTTATTGTCAGAATTGTCAGACTTATCTACTTCAAAAGGAATACTAACTAACTCTCCGTGACCAGCTTGACGCACCTTAATTCCCCAATATCCAGACTGAGAAGAATCAGGCGAAAAAATAAAATTTCCCTCCTTATCAGTTGTGCCTTTTAACCAAGGTTTATTAGGAGTATTAGGAGCATAAACTGTGACTGGAGCATTAACTAAAGGAGTACCAGTATCATAAACAGCATTAATCTTAATTGCTGGAGTAATTTGATGTTGAATTTTAACTCCATGAGCGCTCGTTTTTTCCTGTAAACTCAGTGAAGATAAAAAGATTAATGGAATAACGAATTGCCATTTCATATCTTAACCTCTATTAATGGTCATTTGGGCAATTTTGCCATCCTTTATTGTGAAATGATTTCTTGTGCAATGGGATTTATTTTATAGAAAATCCTGAATTGGTAAAATTAACTTACTAAATTTATATTTTTGATTTGTGATTTTGCAAGTAAAATTCCCTTATTCCGTTCCTTTTTAAGTCAGAAGTTAGAAGTTATATAGCGCTACGCGCTAGGGAGTAGGGAGTAGGGAATAGGGAGTAGCAGACTTTTCAAGGGTTCTAGGATTTAGAAATGTCCTAACCTTAATGCGTAGTGCTATAAGTCAGAAGCTAGATAGGGAAGCTATCCGATTGAGAATGTACAGAAGTTAAATTTGCACCACGGACTATATTTGAGAATGTCCGTACCAGTAATGGCGACTGCTTTATCTTTATAGAAACCCTAACTGTATCTTCAGAAAATAGGTTGGAGGGAGAATTAATTGATAAAAAATGGGTAATAATTGATTTGATGATGGGATGAATGGCAGATATCTAATACACCCCATCTCCCCATCTCCCCATCTCTCCCTACTCCCGTACTCCCCTACTCTCAATCTATAATTTTAAATAGATCCCTTCAGGGGTTCTATATATTGGGGTTGCTCAATATATGATTTGACAGGAGTCAGGAGTCAGTTTGGTATTAGGCGATCGCTACCAGGCGACTTTATCTAAAATCTAAAAACTATTGCACAATAGTTGAATTAATTATCAATCTGCAATAGGACGTTTCCTTGCGTGACGTGTTTGCGCAGCATTCCTTTTGGATAGCATTCCGCAGGAAAGAAAAACCCGTAGTGGTGTCTAGCACTATCGACACTGGACGACTTTATCTAAAATCTAAAAACTATTGCACAATAGTTGAATTGGCGTTGCACAATTAGGAATGATGAAATCTAAAAGTAAATATTTTTAGATAATTCTTTCCTCAATATATCTACAATTGAAAATTTATTATCATTCTTGAATGTGCAACCCCATATATAGAGTTAAAAAACTATAACGTTATAGTTTTGAACGCTATATAGAAGCCATTTGGTATCTCCGCAAAGGTGAGGGTTTTTGGCAAAGGAGTCAGGAGTCGTAGGGGCGATTTCCGTTCCGGAATACTTTCCTTCGGAATGCTCTGCAAAGGTAAACGCGTAATCAGGAGCATGACAAACAGAAATCGCCCGTACAGGAGTCAGGAGATTGAGAAATACTCAGAGGGGAAAAAAGTAGAATCTAGGCCCCCATCTTCTCACACTTTCCAAACTTCCCACACTTCCCGCACTCCCAATCTATAAGATCCCTTCAGGGGATCTATAGAAGCCCTAACAGTATCTCCAGAAAATAGCTTGGAGGGAGAAGTAATTGATAAAAATTAGAGGGAGAAGTAATTGATAAAAAATGGGTAATACATTGATTTGATTATTGGATGAGTGGGAGATATCTAAAACACCCCATCTCCCCATCTCCCCATCTCCCCCGCTCCCCTACTCCTTAGAAAAGACTTTTTCAGCAAACCCTACTTAGAGCTATGACAATGACCTTCGCCGACATGACCCAAACTAGGCAAAACTGCCATAAATTTTTGGTAGTCAGTAGGAGAAAGTTTATCTTTTAGGGTAGCCATATCCACTTCAACTTTTCCTGCAGTGGCGATCGCTGCGAGGGGAGCAAAACCTAATGCTCCTGTATTAATTTCGTCATCTGGAGTGGCACTATTATCACCAAAAACGTGGTCAAAATGGAAAGTTGCTTCTAATTCTGCAGTCTCTCCCGCTTGGAGAATACCTTTACGCTCATCCCCAACAAAATCTCCACAGGTAAATTCTAGTTCCTGGTCAATTTTTACAGTAAAGGGTATACTTTGCCCATCTTTAGTACCTGTGCCAGTCATTAATATAGAATAACCTTCAGCAGGGCCTTCAGTTGCTTTGGGCATTTTCCAAGAGATAGCATTGTATTGACCCGGAGGTGCAGATATTTCGCTTACCAAAATAGTTTCTGCTGTTTCGTTCCCTTCTGCGAGGTCTACTACTTTGGTTTGAGCAAGAAGGACTATTTCTTTTGCTTCTGGTTTTCCTCCTGTTTCAGCTTTGTACGGTGGGTCTGTTTGATAGGCAGTAACTTCAACTAGGTTGACGTAGAGTTGGTCAAATGTTATGGTCCATCCATCTTTAGAAATAAAGCCTTTCCTCACAAAGTCTTCTCCATTAGCACGGAGCTTAAGAGTACCTGGAGTTTCGTCATTTACTTCAGCTTGGTTTGTCTCAGTTTGGGTCGCCTGGTTTTGACAACTACTTAGTAAAGCAGTAGGAGTGACAAAAGCTAGAGTCAATAGCATTAGAAGTAGTTTTCTCATCTTCATTTTAATTACTTTGACAGTGTTCATTAATGGATTGATGGATAATTATCTCTGGTTAAAGTCGTAACGGAATTGAAGCAAGTGCGAAAATATTGTTTCTTTTTCTCCTTAAATAAAGAGAGGCTTCAAACTAAATTTATTAATTATCAATCCTCAATTATCCATTGGTAAAGGTGAGGATGTTTGGAATAAGTAATTATACATACCACTAACTATATATGCAACGTAATTATCTAGATTATCTAGATATATTTTCCTTGGCCTTCTTGAGTCATATATCTCTATGTATCTAGGAAACCACTTTTGCTCAAAATTAACAATCTCCAGGGGGGGCATAATAATCTCATAGCATTTCTCAAAAACTTTTCTAGACTTTCTTGAGTAGGGGATTCAATAATGGATAATTAGGGTTTGCTGAATAAATATCAAAGCATTGACAGATAAAGGCAAGTGCAATTTTCGGTCTTGAAAAAGTACAAGGTTTTTGTTCTCTAGAGCTGCAAAAAGTTAGGATTTTGGGTTGACTATTAGCTGAAAAATCACTCTTATAATATTGTCAATATTTTTCAGACCCATTACAATAGTCACTTGTCTTAGCATTAACAAAAAAAATTCACTCAACTAATATGATGAATCATTTTCGTTTTCTATCCTTGTCTGGAATTGTTGCTAGTTTAATTGCCATGAGTTCCTGTGCAAATACAACTACTACTAACGTCCCTCCTAACACAACTCCTGGTACTTCAAATTCTGAAGTATCTAATGTTCCTGGCACTACCATAAAAATTGATATAAATGATGCTTCAGACTCAGACTTAAAAAAATTAGCAATCAAGTTAAATATCCCTGATTTACCAGAAAAAATCAAACAAAATCGTCCTTACAAAGATATTAATGAATTAGCAGTAAAACAAGTTATCAGTCCTCAACAATTAGACTTTGTTAAGAATGATATAACTGTCACACAACCCAATCAATAATTAAACAACAATCAATTCAAAGTTTTTTAAATTGTCAAACTTTCCCCTGCTAATATTATTAACATTTAGTAGGGGTTGAGAAAAAAGTATTTTGTAAGCATTTCCTGCGGAATGCTGCGCAAATAGCTATTAGCACCTCAGCAGTCAGCTAATAGTCGATCCAACCTACAGGACTGATTAAAATTAGTTGATAATTTTTTTCTTTATATATCAATTTTTCGAGATTAATTCCTTCTGACAAACAAGATAAGTTAATAACTCATCGCTAATGGCTGAGAGCTGACGGCTGAATGCTTAGAGTATTTTTTCATTTAGATTATCTATAGATAAGGTTAAGCTTTGGGTTGATTAAATAAAGGTTAAATTTAGGAAAAATTAAATTAATATTGAATAAACAGATTTAGATAACCCAGAAGTTACAATTAACCAAAGAAATATAAACGTTAGAAACGCTAAAATGAAAGAACTTGATAATCAAAAAGCTGTAGAGTTATTAAACTCTGTTATGGAATTTGAACTTGCAGGTGTTGTGCGCTATACTCACTATTCTCTCATGGTGATAGGACCTAATCGGATACCAATTGTAGATTTTTTTAAAGCTCAGGCTAATGAATCTTTACTTCATGCTCAACAAGCAGGAGAAATATTAACAGGTTTAGAAGGTCATCCGACATTAAAAGTAGCTCCGATTGAAGAAACAAATCAACATTCAATACCAGTTCTTTTACAGGAAAGTATGAATCATGAAGCCAAAGCTTTAGAACTATATAAACAATTGTTAGAAACTGTAGAAAATGCAAGTATATATTTAGAAGAATATGCTCGGACAATGATTGGTCAAGAAGAGTTACATTACATGGAAATCAAAAAAATGTTGCGTGACTATAGTTGATTAATTTGAGCTAGAGTAAATATCTAATATTTGTTATAGCAATCCGCCTAAAAAATGTGAATATCTACTGAGGAATTACAGATTATTTAGGAGTCTAAAAAATAGTATTCGGATTGCTTCATTTTAATCGGCACAAAGATGAGTCAGTATGAAAAATCTAAGAATATAAATATCACTGAAAATAGAAAATAATTTTGGGAGATATTTTTTGATTATTGACAGAAAACTATCGAATTTTCAGAATTCATAAATTAGTTTTGCCAGAGGTATCGCAGTTGAAGCATGGCTGAGGAAAACTTGAAAACTTCAAACCTTTACTTATAAAGTTTTGAATTTTTCTGAATGCTATATAGCAATCCTAAATAGGGTTTGCTGAATAAATATCAAAGCATTGACAGATAAAGGTAAGTGCAATTTTAGGTCTTGAAAAAGTACAAAGTTTTCGTTCTAGGTATCTCAAAAATTTAGGATTTTGGGTTTACTATTGGCGCTCAAAATCAAGGGATAATTCTAACTCCTACCTCCTCGCTCCCATACCCATTCCTCCTGTCTCTTGTCTCCTACCCTTACTCGCGTATACTTTTTCAGCAATCCTAAATAGGTCGTGACAAATAAAAAAGTAGATAAAAAACTTTAAATTCCCGCCTGTTACCTATTCCCTAAAAAGCAGTAAGATGTTTAACACAAATAAAATAGGACTACTATATATTAATCTGGATTAGGGTAAGAAGAAAAAGACTTAATCCATTTTTGACTAATACCCAAATCTAAAACAAGACCAACCACAGCAAAGGCCACTACACTTTCAATCCCTAATACCATTAAAGGCCATAAATCAATAAGTCTGGCCTCAGAATTTAATCCCACATCAATTTGTCCCAAACCTCTGATAGAACCAAAGGCCACAACTGCTCCAGATTTAAGATGAGGGTTTCTATCCTGACGAATAATATAACGGTAAGTTACACCAAATAGAAATCCACTAATAAAAGCGATCGCCCCCTGAAACAAAATATTCCAGTCCAGAGTTATAATTCCTGAGCTTGCCAATGATTCCCAACTATGGCCCAAAATCAAGCTATTACCCAGGGCGATCGCGCCGAAAGTCAAAAATAGTGAGATACCAGCAAGAGTTCCTGCTTTGAGAGATTCAATTCTTTCTGCGAAGGTAAAATTTGATGAAGAGTTAACCATATGAGCTAGATTTTATACCTATTAATATTTTGTTCTATTTGATTCTCTTATAGTCAAAATGCCATAAATAAAATATTATAGGATTTGGAGTAAATTTTTCCTTTTTTTTAAAAGCAGTTATGGATATTTTGTCATTAGGTTGGGTTTCCCTTTTAGTTCTGTTCGGGTTCTCTATTTCGATGGTAGTTTGGGGTCGTAATGGTTTCTAAAAATTAGGTATCAGTTTTAAAAAACTTAATTTTTTTCTTGTGTTATTACACTAAACAACTCTTATCTACCAATAAATTCAAAGAAGGGATAGGTAATCGACCTATCCCTTCTTTGTTTATACATGAAAATTACTTAACAGGGAATTAAAAAATATGTCTTATAGGGCTACGCGCTAGGGAATAAGCAATAGGGAATAGGGAACAGGGAACAGCAGACGGTATAATACATTGACATTAGTTATCTAGGAGAGAAGGAAGAAGTTTTGTAGTATACCTTTGTGAAAACCGCTACAATATTAAAAATATGAAGATTCAGTAAAGATACTGATTGACTATTGCATTCTTGGAGTAGTTTGTTTTACTATTGCTAATAAGTAAATTTCTCTAGTTATGTTTTTGTTATAAATAATGAATAGTCTCAAAATCAAGACCGCTCATTCAAATATATTTGGTGATTGTTTCAACAAGCAAATTTCGTCACTAGAATACTTATTAAAAAGAATTATTTTAATCTATCGAATAGAAAAATTAAAAAATTTAGCATTGATAGATCGGGCTATTGAATTAATAGAATCAATAAATCTTCCCGGTTGCAAAAAAGGAAAAGTAACTCCTGTACAGGAAAAAATACTGGAAAACTTTGTGAAAACTACTGCGTTTTTTTTAAATCAATCAAAAGAATATTTGCTCTTATTAAAAAGAAATGATTCGATAGAAGAAAAAGATGATTTAAGATTAATAATTGCTGCTGAAAGAGCTATTCTAAATTGTCGTATGCTTGTAGTTAGTTTTTAATCTCAGTAACCTTACTGAGAATCGGATTAATTATTGTAATACCAATTCATTTTAAAGATTTCACAAATAATTTCAAACTTTAGATGTGAAATAATTTCCGGAAATTACTGAAAACGTCAAAGTTTAGATTCTATAAAATATTAAAATGTTAATGGATGGCTTTTGAATTTTCTGAAACTGTCTAACCCACATTCCCCACCTCAATTTATAACATTAAAAGTAGTATACAAATACTAAGTCTTTACATAATAAAATTTAACTCCATATTCTGACTATGTATTCTTCTAATCTTCTAAAGTTTAATGGCATAAGCTTTCAGAATTTAGATTAATTTTCCGTGACTTCTGCTTAACTTCAAATATCTGGTCTAGTCCAGTTAATTCTAGACAATATTTAACTGAATCATTCAAATTCATTAGATAAATATTACAATCATTATTCTTAGCTATACGGCGCAATGCAAATAAAGTCATTAATCCATAGTTATTAATAGAATTGAGACTTGCTAGGTCTACTACACAGCAATGTTCTGACCTGCTGGTTAGAACTTTTTGTAACTTTTTCTGTAATAGAGAACTATTTTTTTGGTTAAATTCATTTGAAGGACGAATTAATAGAGCCATGATTTTTTCTTACCTCCCTAATCTTGAACATAATATTATTGTATGGTGTTATTCTGTATTTAATAAGTGACTTCTTGAGGTATAATTAGTGATAATATTGAGCTTGGCTAGTGATACTTCTGTTGAATAAATAATGATCTATATCACAATTCATGTTAAAAAGCATTCAGTATTCAGTATTCAGCTTTAAGCTTTCTTTTTAAGTAGGTAAGCGCGAATCAACTTAATTATGTAACGAAATGTTAAAGTAATTGAAACGGCTTGAAATTGCTCCCTTCCAGTCTGTTTCAGTCGCTTCGGGTACTTATAAATTTTTTCATCTACCTACTTATAGCTTATAGCGGTTTTCCTGCACGGGTGATTTCCTACGGAATGCTACGCAAACGCGTTGGCGACAGCATTTGGAACGAAATCGCCCCTACTCCCTCTTTTCTGGAGATGTCTAATAGGTAGTTAATATTTTGAGAGTAGCTTCCATAATAGCCGTAGTCTGACCAAAAACTGTGTATGCCAGAGACTCCCGATAAACCCGCTGCGCTCCATGATTTTTGTGATTAGCAGCACCACTAGAAACAGTAACAGCAGCAGCAGCACAACGCTGGGCTAGATTAATAGATGTTGCTCTGAGCTGGAGCTTTTTGGCAAAATCAGTATCAGAATTTTTATTAGCTTCTTCTATTGCATTTTGACATTCATTTACCTCAGCTTGTAGACAAGAAATTGCATCTGCAATAAAAACAAGAGATTTCCTCTTTGATACTTCTATCATAATATCTATACTTGCTAAGGCAGATCCCAAAGCAAAAGCACTAAAGCGCAAAACTTTTTGTTTGTCATTATTATGCATCCAATTTGCAGGTTTAAGAGAAACTACTCGCTCATCAGGTAAAAACCAACTTGTTACTGTAGCACTAACAGTATTAGTTGAATTCATAGCGCACAAAGGCATAATTTCGGAAAAACTAATACTGCCATTTAATGTAGTGGTTTCTTCCAAAGGAAGTATGCCAAAAACTGCTTTTCCATCAGGTAATTTTGCTGCGATAATAAATTCGTGAAATATATTCCATCCAGTTATCCAAGGTACGGTTCCTTCTATATAATATCCACCTTTAGTAGGAAAAGCTTTGACAGGTGGTTCCCCAGAGCGTCTAAGTTGGGAAAAACCTACTCCGAGTAAAATTTCGCCATGGCTCAAATGAGGTAAATATTGTTGTTGTAGTCGATTGTTTTCACTTGATGCTAACATTGCTGCGGCACTCTGATGTTGGGTTTGGAGAAAAGCTAATGCACCAGAAGATTTTGCTACAAGTAATTGATAATTAAAATAATCTTGTTGCTTTAATTCTAAACCACCCCACTTTCGCGGAATTTGTAGTGCTAATAAACCAGATTTTCCCAGACTCATTAAAGCTGTTTTTAGTAGTTCTGGGTTACTATCTATTTCGTTAGCTTTGGGAACTACAGAACTTTGTAAAATTGAAGAAGTAATTCCCTCTATATTTTGCATAATTTCTGAGTTATTAGCTGGTAGTGAAATAGTCATGGAAAAATCCTCAATAAGTTTTTCTTCACTGTATTATATCAGATATAGTTTTAAGCTTGTCCGTAGGGGAATGTTGCACAAACAGCTATCAGTTAAATTCAAAACTATTGACTGTAAAGGATTTTAATTTTATCAAAATTTTAACACTCTTTTGTAGTGCGATATTTCTCAGTGAGAAATTTATTTCCTATTTTTACTGTCAAAATATATAGTTAGGCTAGCAACAACTAAACCAAACTATATATACTTAATTTTACTTTAACTTAATTAGGCGATCGCTCTCTTATATCCCCCCCCATTAGATAAATCTTGCTATCATATTTAACTATGATTAGTTATAGGAGAAAATTTTTAATGAGCAATACAAATGATAATTCCGAACTACAAGAAAAATTAGAGTTATTAAAGCAAGGAAATACTAAAGATAAAAATTATAATGCTAAGAAAGCATTAGTTAGTGCTATTCCAGCAGTAGGTTCACTCGCAGTAACTTTTTATGATAATTATATTAAAGAACCTTCTAGTCAAAGATTGCATGATTTTTTAGAAAAATTAGTACAAGAATTATTAACTTTGAAAGAACAAATTGATGCTGTAAGTTTTGATAATCCAACATTTCAGACAACTTTCAAAAAAGCTGTCCGTATTGCTGATTGTGAACATCAACAAGAAAAATTAGAAGCACTGAGAAATGCGGTTTTAAATTCAGCTATTCCTAACTCTCTTAAAGATGATGTTCAGGGGATGTTCCTTAAATGGATTGACGAATTTACTGTGTCTCATATTAGATTACTCAAAATGCTGCATTATATAGATAATTATAATGAAGAAGAATTTTTAGCTAATTTGCCAGATTTAGAGGAAAATCGTATTTTTTACAATCAAATATTACTCGAATTGACCAATAAGGGATTGATAAAATTGAGAGAAGTATATGAAACTTTTGAAGAAGAACCTCCAACTATTTATTTTGACGATCCATTTGATGATGTAAAACAAATATTAAAACAAGAAGCTAATGAAAGAGAGTCAATCATATCACAATTAAATCCTTTTCAACCTCGTCATAACTATGAAAATAACTTAAGAACTGTCAAGCATACTAAAAATATTGACTCAATTATATCAGATGTAAAATATAACTTACAAAAAAGCAATACAACAGACTTAGGGAAACAATTTATTCATTTTATAGAAAATCCACTTGTTTAAGAACAGAATAATAAATATCTGTTCCCTGCAAAATTTCTCCTTTTGTTTTTAATAACTTTAACGGTTGGGTTAGCTAATAACTAAACCCAACCAAATATGCCTAATTAGACTTTAAATTATTCAGCCGATCGCGCAAAATTTCTGCCTGCTTTTCTGCCTCTGCTAAATTATTTCTAGTTTCCTCTACAAATTTAGGATCTGCCTTCTCCACAAAACCAGGTTTACTCAACCTTTTTTTCGTAGATTCTATCTCTTTTTCTAACTTCCCTAATTTCTTCTCTAAGCGAGCTGATAAAGCTTCAATATCTACTACTCCTGATAAGGAAATTAAAATTTGTACAGTTCCAAAAACACCAGCAATAGTCTGACCAACTTCTGCATCAATACTAGGAGTAATATCCAAGTTTTCAACCTTAGCTAAATCTTGAACATAAACCTCACCTTTATTCAAAATTTCCCGTTCTTTTTCATTCTCACTCTGCAAAATTGCCGTTATTTTTACCTTTGGCTTAATATCAACCTCTGCCCGTAAGTTTCTCAGTGTCCGAATTACCCCAATTAATAATTCAAACTCCCCTTCTAAATCAGAATTAATCAAAGAATTATCTAACTTAGGATAAGACTCCAAAGCCAAACATTTTTCTTCTCCAACCTGATTCAAAGTATGCCAAATTTCCTCAGTAATATGAGGCATAAAAGGATGTAATAATCTCAAAATTCCATCCAAAACATAAGCCAAAGTTTGCTGTGCTACTAACTTAGAATTTTCATTCTCATCCTGCAAGCGAGACTTAACTAATTCTAGATACCAATCACAAAAATCTCCCCAGATAAATTCATAAATACCCTTAGCAGCTTCTCCCAAACCATAATTATCTAAATAATCGCAAGTTTGCTGCACAGTCTGATAGAAACGAGACAAAATCCAACGGTCAACTAACTCTAATTTATCCGTCTCTGGTTCCCCTAATTCTTGAGGAGTTTTACCCTCTAATTTCATCATTACAAATCGAGCAGCATTCCAAATTTTATTAGTAAAATTTCGAGAAGCTTCTACCGATGCCGACTCATCAGTTTCCCGATTATAATCCATCCTTACATCTTGTCCTGCTCCGGCAGTTTCTCGCATCAAAGTATAACGCAAAGCATCAGTTCCATACTTGTCAATTAACAACAAAGGATCGATGCCATTACCAACAGATTTAGATTGTTTTTTACCGTTTTCATCTAACATTAAACCGTGAATATAAACAGTTTCAAACGGCATTTTTCCAGTAAAATGTACTCCCATCATTGTCATTCTAGCAACCCAGAAAAAGATAATATCAAAACCAGTAGAAAGAGTGCTAGTAGGATAATATTTTGCTAAGTCTGGAGTATTCTCCGGCCAACCCAATGTGGAAAACGGCCATAAACCTGATGAAAACCAAGTATCAAGCACATCTGGGTCTTGTTGAATTTTCACATCATCACCAAATTTTGCCTTTGCTTGCTCCAATGCTTCCGCTTCCGAACGAGCAACAATAAAAGGAGTGTTATCAGCAATTTTCCCATTAGTTTCGCTGACAGCATACCAAGCAGGAATTTGATGACCCCACCAAAGTTGCCTGGAAATACACCAGTCTTTAATTTTGACCAACCAGTCTCGATATACTTTCGTCCAACGTTCGGGAACAAACTTCGGTTGGTTGTGTTTATCCAATAATTCCAGTGTTTTCGTTGCCAATGGTTCAATTTTGACAAACCACTGAGTAGACAGCAGAGGTTCCACAGGTACTTTTCCCCGATCGCTATAGGGAACGCTATGACTATAGTCTTCTATTTTAACCAAAACCCCCTCTTCTTCCAACCGTTTGACAACATTTTTCCGCGCTTCAAAACGGTCTTGCCCAACAAACACTCCCGCATTTTCATTCAAACTGCCATCCTTATTCATAATATTAATGAACGGCAAATTGTGACGCTTACCCATTTCAAAATCATTAGGATCGTGAGCAGGAGTAACTTTCACACAACCAGTACCAAACTCAGGATCGACCAACTCATCAGCAACAATAGGTATTTCCCGTTCCATTATTGGCAGAGTCAGAGTTTTGCCAATCAAATTTTTGTAGCGATCGTCATTGGGGTTAACAGCGACACCAGTATCTCCCAACATTGTTTCCGGGCGAGTAGTAGCGACTTCCACATAACCACTACCATCAGTAAGGGGATAACGGAAATGCCAGAGGTTGCCCTGAACTTCTTTTTTTTCTACTTCCACGTCAGAAACCGCAGACTGACTAGCAGGACACCAGTTTACCAAATAATTACCACGATAAATGAGACCCTGTTCGTAGAGACGCATGAATGCTTCGATGACAGCTTTAGATAAACCTTCATCCAGGGTAAAACGTTCGCGAGTCCAGTCTGTAGAAACTCCCAAGCGACGCAGTTGATTAACAATAGTACCACCAGACTCCGCTTTCCATTGCCACGCAAGTTCCAAGAATTTTTCCCGCCCGATATCGTAGCGACTTTTACCCTCCGCTTTGAGTTGACGTTCCAGAATAGTTTGAACAGCGATACTTGCGTGGTCCGTACCAGGGAGATAGAGAGTATTGTCACCCCGCATCCGATGGTAACGGATGAGGGTGTCTATTAGGGAATTATTAAAAGCATGGCCTCCATGGAGACTCCCTGTAACATTCGGTGGGGGAATAACAATACAGTAGGGGTCTCCTGTTTGATGGGGGTCTGCCTGGAATGTATTATTTTCTTCCCAATACTTCTGCCATTTAGCTTCAGTAGCAAAGGGGTCGTATTTAGTTGGTAGTTCTGGTATGGTTTTGGTCATAGATGAAATTAAATTTTTGGACACTATTTGATTGTCCTTAACATTGTGCCATAGCTAACGTAGGTTGGGTTAAGCAACAGTGGAACCAAACAATTTATTTGTCTTTGTTTGGTTTCCTTTGTCAAGCAAATCTACTAGAGCGTTTAGCTTTAAAAGGAAGACTTTTAATTTTATCCCCTATCCAAGAGCATGGTTGTTTCAAAGTCAAATAAATAATTGATTCAGGGAAATTGGGGACATCAACCGGAAATTGGGAAAAAGTCAGGAAAAACCGACGATTGTTCGGGTTGGAGGTAGGAAAAAGCTCCCAAAGAATCTTGGTCAAATCAAAGGAATTTATGAAAAATATATGATTTTCCGTTCTACTAAACTTACCCAAACTTACCCAAAACATATTTTGAGCTTTGGAGCTAGCTTCCTGCTTCGTTGAGAATCACTGACCGCAGTCTGCAACCTTCTTCTCTCCACAGGCTTAACATCGCCTGAAACTCAAGC
>JBCDJM010000206.1:0-14085 GCA_038747755.1 Cyanobacteria bacterium P01_H01_bin.35 | reverse complement strand
TTCTTATTTTATACTCCCCTATCCCCTACTCCCTACTCCCTACTCCCTACTCCCTAAAGCAATGGATAATTGATATAGCAATTCCCGCAATTATGAGGTACAGTTGTTTTTCTTATTTTATACTCCCCTATCCCCTACTCCCTACTCCCTAAAGCAATGGATAATTGATATAGCAATTCCTGCAATTATGAGGTACAGTTGTTTATCTTATTTTATACTCCCCTAGTAGCGTGTCTCGATTTATGAGTGTGGCTAAGTTTTGATAAATTAAGACCTCTCCCCCAACCCCTCTCCTACAAGGAGAGGGGGGTATTTATCCCCTTCCCTACCAGGGAAGGGGGTTGGGGGGTTAGGTTTTACCCAAAATTTTAGCCTAGACGCTTCCCTACTTCCCTACTCCCTAAAGCAAATGAAAATTTACTACAAAATTTCCGACTGGCTAGAAACTAAATGGGTAACACCAGCTTACGCAGGTGGGTTACTCGGAATATTATCAATATTTTTCTTTGGCGCCGCCACAAATACAATGGCAGGATGGTTATATGTAATTAGTGGGATGAGTTTTGCATTGTTAGGAATGGGTGCTATTTTACCAGGGCGATCGCTACGTCAAATAAAAGTACATCGTCATCCAATTCAACCTATAACCGTGGGCGACAGTTTAGCGATCGCCATAACAATAGAAAATTCTACTAACCAACCACTAGCTTTGCTGCAACTCCAAGATGATATTCCTTTTGTCTTAGGGAAACCAGTCAAACAAGCAATAGAAGTTATTCCTGCTAAAGATACTTACCATTGGGTTTACTATCTCCCTATCAAAAAAAGGGGTATATATAGATGGCATTATCTGCAACTGAGAACCGCAGCACCTCTTGGTTTATTCTGGTGTCGTCGTAGTCGAAATGCTAAAGCTACCGCCATTGTCTATCCTACCGTTTTACCCCTGAGCAGTTGCCCCATAATAGATGAACTTGGTCAAGAAAATAGTCGTCAACTTCACGAACATAGTCGTTATCAAATGGCTTCAGAAGGACTAACTCGGACATTAAGACCATATCGGTTTGGAGACCCTAGTCGTTTGATCCACTGGCGAAGTAGTGCGCGTTATGGTGAGTTGCGGGTTCGGGAACTAGAGATATCTAGAGGAGGAGAAGAAATTATAATTTGTCTTGATAGTGCTGCTGAGTGGCAACCAGATCGCTTTGAAGCTGCGGTGACTGCTGCTGCTTCTTTATATTTTTATGCTAACCGCTCTCTCCTAAATGTTCAAATTTGGACGGCTGCTACTGGGTTAGTGCATGGTAATTTAGCTGTGTTACAAACTTTAGCTGGAGTTAAGTTTGGTGAAGAGGTTTTAGCAGGAAAACCACCCGAAAGGTCTTTGCTTTGGTTGACTGAAAATTCGGTTAGTCTGACTGCTCTTCCTCCTGGGAGTAGATGGTTGTTGTGGTTAGATGAGTCTGTTTCTTCGCCAGTAGAAATACCAAAAGTTCAACATTGTTCTGGTTTAGAAATTAGTTCTAATCAACCTTTAGAATTTCAACTTCAGTCTAACTATTAGATAACGTTAAATTGGAGTAAAATATAGTGTTGAGTAATTAAACAGAAATTTGCTTTATTTTCCCTTTTTGACTTTTAAAACCTACTTCTATATCTCTACTGAATAGGTGGTTAGTTAACATTCAAATTGCTCCAAATATTTCAAATTACTCTAGGTTATCAACTACTCTCAAATTAAAAGTTAAATTGGCAATGGTATAATTTATTTTTATTGACAAATTTAACGATATATAGTATATGGTATATGGTATTTTGTCCGTTGGTATCGTTTGTGTGAAAGTTGGGGAAATATCTACTGCCATATAAGGTTTTTCCTTCTCTTGTAGGGGCGATTTCCGTTCCGGAATGCTCCGCAAACGCGAATAGCCTTCTTCCTTCTTCCTTCTTCCTTACCTTCTCACTTGCAATACCGATGCTACCCGACATGATACGAGTCAAAAAATTAAGTCTAGAAATTTTTAATTTGATTTTTCCCAAAAAATGGCTTTATATAGTAAGATCAACCCAACTAACGAATATCATCATAACAAACAAATATTATGACCCTTACCAGAGAAGACAAGAAACTATCCAGTGAAAAATCTTTGGAGGCGATGAAAAAGTTCGCTGAAAAGTATGCAAAAAAGACAAATACTTATTTTTGTGTAGATCCTTCAGTTACTGCTGTGGTAATTGAAGGATTAGCTAAACATAAGGATGAATTGGGCGCTCCTCTATGTCCATGTCGTCATTATGAAGATAAAGTAGCAGAAGTAAAAGCTACATATTGGAATTGTCCTTGTGTACCAATGCGGGAGCGTAAGGAATGCCATTGTATGTTGTTTTTAACTCCAGATAATGATTTTGCTGGTGAACAACAAGACATTACTCAAGAAGATTTAGAAACAACTAGACAAAATATGTAGGTTGAAAACTTGAAGGAAGAAGGTTTAGTTAAAAGTTTTGCCTGAGCAAAACTATGCTTTTCATATCGTCTCTATGAACAAGGATAATTTATTTTCCTTTTTCCTTCTTCTGAAAATATTAACCATAACTTGCTTCTCTCCTTTACGCAACATTGGGTAGAAAAATAATAAGGAAAGAGAAAAAAATTTTGATTATTGATATAGTAATTCCCATTTATGATTGAGGTATAAAATTCGTTTGTTTTAGGGAAAACTTTAACAGGGAATAAGGAGCAGTTCAATAATTGATAATGGATAATTGATAATTACCTCTCCCTAAAATGGATAGGATAGGATTGAATAAAAGGAAAATAAATTCATTGTTTATCCTTGAAATAGAAGGCTTTAAACCTTAATTATTCGGTCAAGAAAAAATACTCTACTTCACAGTTGCGGAGAAACGCTATATTCCATTCAATTTACTTTTTAATGAAAGATTTTTGACTTAATAATAATGACTTCTGAACAAGAAAAAATTCCCCAAGAGTTTTGGCAGGGAATAGGGCAATTTAATCAACAAGAATTTTACAAATGCCATGATACTCTTGAGGCTTTATGGCTGGAAGCTGGAGAACCAGAACGAACTTTTTATCAAGGGATTTTACAAATAGCAGTAGGACTTTATCATGCAGGGAATGAAAATTGGCATGGTGCTGTTATGTTGTTGGGAGAAGGTGTGAGGAAATTGAATTATTATCACCCTGATTATTTTGGAATTAATGTTGATAAATTATTGACAGAAAGTAGTGAATTGTTGAAACATTTGCAAATGTCTGGACCTGAAAAAATTGCAGATTTTGCGCGTGATTCCTCAAGTAGTAAATATCTGAAAATATTAAAGCTAGAAGATTAATTATCTGGTAAATTAATGGTTTGGTTAGTAAAATTTAAGCCAACCAAATATGCCTAATTTAATTTTAACTGCATCAAGCGATCGCTCTCTTCTATTGCTAACAAAGATTGATACAGAGATAGGGAGATGGGGTGATAGGGTGATGGGGTGATGGGGTGATGAGGTGATTAATAAGTAGCACAATTTTTTGTATTTCAGATTAGTATTGCCTCTTTTTGTAGATTATAAAAATAAGTAGTTTCAGGTTTTTAATTGTCAGCTTTTTAGCTACATTTCCCAAAGTAGGGTTTTCACTACAAGTGGGGTTTAGATAAGCCTCCTTATAATATGTAACTATGATTGGCTACACGAGGCAATTTTTAATGAGCGATACAAATAATAATTCGGAATTACAACAAAAATTAGACTTATTAAAGCAAGGAAATAATAAAGATAAAAATTATAATGCTTGGAAAGCAATATTGGGTGCTGCCCCGGCAGGTTCACTTTTCGTACATTTTTATGAGACTTATATTAAAGAACCTTCTAGTCAAAGATTGCATGATTTTTTAGAAGAATTAGTAAAAGAATTATTAAATTTGAAAAAACAAATTGATACTGTAAGTTTTGATAATCCAACATTTCAGACAACTTTCAAAAAAGCTATCCGTATCGCTGACTGTGAACATCAACAAGAAAAATTCGAATCATTGAGAAATGCGGTTTTAAATTCAGCTATTCCTAACTCTTTTGAAGATGATATTCAGGCAATTTTTCTTAGATGGATTGATGAATTTACTGTATCTCATATTAGATTGCTTAGGATGCTGCATTATATAGATAATTATAATGAAGAAAAAATTGTAGCTGATTTCCCAGATTTAGAGGAAAATCGTAGTTTTTACAATCAAATATTACTAGAATTAAATGCTAAAGGAGCAATAAAATTAAGTGAAACTTATCAAGTTGTCGAGCCAGTGGCTAAAAAAATAATTGAGGATATTGATCGAATAATTAGAGCAAAAAAAAGTAGAACAACAGAATTAGGAAAACAATTTATTCAGTTTATAGAAAATCCACTTGTTTAATAAAAGAATGATAAATATCTGTTTTTGGCAAAATTTATCCTGAAGTTTTCAATTGTCTAGTTAGGTTTCCTTTGTCTTCTTAAGCAAGTTGTTTATGGGAAACCCCAAAGACTGGACTTTCACCCGACCCAACCTACAAAGTGCAAGTTTTAAAACTTATCAACCGGAGCAAATACAATTCCAATTACCCAAGCTATAGTTGGTATTAAAGTAAAAATTATTATTTCTAAACTTGTCATAATTAATTATTTCTCCCATTTTCTATTTCATCAATTTTTGCTTTTAATAGAGTCCGGTTACTAGCAACAATTTGTTTATTAGTAACATGATCGTAAGCTTCCCATTCTTGAGTAAGTTCTGTATCTTGCCAAATAAACCAGTTTCGATAAATTTCTCCACTGTCAATATCACCACATAGAGATAACCAATCATCTCCTGTAAAATATTCTATTTCTTGAATCACTAAATTAAGTTCAACTAGAGCTAAAAATGTTTCTAAATCATTCTTTTTTGTCTGAGCAATGTCAGAAATTTGGCTTTGATTTATAAGTGTTATTTTCATTGTTTTTGTGTGTTTTGTTGAAATTTTATCACAGTAGTTTCCTACTTTTAAATAAGAGCAATATTTTTAACAATTTTAGCCATTAAGCGGGATTAATACTTAGTTCCTAACAACCCTATTCCCTACTCCCTACTCCCTATTCGCTGCTCCCCATTTAGATTATCATCCAGCTCTAAAAAATCTGGAATTTGAGCTTCAATCTCAGCTATTTTTTGCTCTACAGCATCTTGTTTAGCAGCAAAACTATCATAACTAAAATAAAAATGATTAAGAACTTTTTCCTGATAACTACCTTTCGTAAATTTCCAACCTGGTTCGAGAAAAATTTTCATCATTCCATCACTTAGTCCGCGAGTTCTACCAATCAAATTTTTATCCCCTCTCAGAGAAATGCTAAATAATTTAATTTCATCACCAACATTTTCCAAAATTAATCTATGACTCATTGATAAATCATTACCATCTACCCGTATTGAATAACCATTATTATCACTAGCTTGTCTACAAATATCAGAAAAATTAAAGTTTAAAAGTAAAGGTTCGACTAAAATTGGATATAATTCAGTTTCACTTTCTCTCCAACAAGGTCTTTCATTAGAATGCTGCTCTAAAATCATCAGTTTATAACCAGAATTTTCTTGTAAATCACTTGGAGGCATTGCCATAGCAATAACTTGGTTTTGGTCAATTTCTACGTCATCAAACGTGAAATTTGCTTGGGCAGGAGTGAGAGAATTGATACTCAAAAATATTGTGCTTAAAATAGTGGTAATTCCTGTTTGAAAAATGTTTCTCATTATTTGACTCCTGTTTAGTTATTTAGAATTGATATAACTACTTTAAGATTTTCGTCAGTTTTGTGTAGAGGACATTAGGAAGTTAATCAAAAAAATTAAAAATCTTCTGGAAAACCGTCATTTGAGTATCGGTGCCGACTGCTGAAGCTAGAGTCTTGAAATACTAAATTCCTTAAATTAGGAAAAATTAGTTATCCTCGTTAACAGCTCTAAAATATTGTAGTCCTGTAGATTTAGTGATATTTTTAAGTAAAATCCTTTCACAGTAATATAGAATCCGGTTATATAGTATATGTTCATAATTTTATCTAGACTTCAAGCCTTCAATCTCCCCATCTCCCCATCTCCCCATCTCCCTATCCCCCCATCTCCCGATGTCGCCTAAATATATAATAAGTATTCAACCGGATTTTATATAAGGGGTAAAAATGCCAAAATCACTACTTGTAAACCACTACCCATTTTTTTATGTGGTTCATTAACTAGAAAACTCCTGAAATTCCTAAACTTAAAAAAAATGAGCTGCTGAGTGCCGATCGCTTCCTTAACAGCTATAAAATAATATGAAATACAAAATTCCTAGTGGACTGACACATATTTAATGGTGCGTTACGACAGATTGTTAAATGGTTTTCACAGTCTGAATTTTAGCCATCTAACGCACCCTATTGGACTGACATACCTAAAATGGTGCGTTACGACGAATTGCTAAATCCCTTTCATAGTCTAAATTTTAGCCGTCTAACGCACCCTACAAATTTTGCTGTAAAATAAAAAATATAAAAATGATTATTAGGAGTAAGAACTTGTTTGAAAAGTATGAATTTTGATTGAGATATCCCCTAGCTACCCTTGAAAAGGGGGGAAATACAAGGTCAAGTCCCCCTTACTAAGGGGGATGCGCGGGGGATCGATGACTTCTCAAACAACTTCTAAAGTAAAGAATTTGTTTCTACTCCCTACTCCCTACTCCCTACTCCCTACTCCCTACTCCCTAATTTAAAATGGAAAAAAAGTCAAAACGCGATCGCGGACGAATTCTGACAACTTCTGGACTGAAAAAGTTGAATGAAGCTATTGAAGAATGGAAACAGGAATACAACCTCAGAGGTACTCTGGCAGAAATTGAAGCAGAGTCTGGAGTCGGTTCCGATACTATCAGTAAAATTAGACAGGGGCGAGTCGGTGCAGATGTTAGCAAAATTCAACAGCTTTTTGCTACCTTTGGTTTGACATTAGATGAAACTGACCACCGCTCAGGAAAACAAGGTTCATCTCAAACGGAGTCAGAAACTCTGGGGGAACTTTTACCTCTATTAGATGACGAACAAATAGTTACTCAAAATAGTTCCCAAGTTTTTATCAGTTATCGCAGTCAAGACCCAGATCGAGAATTGGCACTACAGTTTGAAACGGCTCTGACTGCTGCTGGTCATCAGGTGTTTATGGGAGCAGATAGCATTCGTCTCGGAGAAAATTGGTTTCGGCGAATTAATGAGGAGTTGAAACGCTGTGACTATTTACTTTTATTTTTACCTCCCCAGTCTGCGCAAAGTGAGTTGCTCACTTATCAAGTACAACTTGCTAGAGAATTGCAATTTTCCCGACCAGATCGTAAACCTGTAATTTTGCCAATACGGGTAGGTTTTTCTCTGAGTACACCTCTCAACCATGACTTGCGGGGTTATCTCTATCGCATTCAACAACGGGAGTGGAGATCGCCTGAAGATAGTGTGGTTATTTTGCGGGAAGTTTTGACTTTGTTAGCTGCTCCACCGGGAAATTTTGCGTCGGAAGTAGAGGAGGAAAAAGAGGTTCATCCTCCTGAAGAAATTAGTAGCATTGTGTCAGAAACTCGCCCTCCTTTACCTGCTGCGGAACCGGAAATACCAGGAGGACAAATTGATGTGGCATCTACTTTTTATATGGAACGCCCACCTATTGAAGAACGTTGTTATCAAACTATATTACAACCGAGCGGTTTAATTAGAATTAAAGCACCCCGACAGATGGGAAAAACTTCTTTAATGGCGAGAATTTTACATCATGCTGGACTGCAAGGATATCGGACAGTACCTTTGAGTTTTCAGTTAGTAGATAAAGAAGTTTTTAGTAATCTCGAACAGTTTTTAAAATGGTTTTGTGCTTATGTAGGACGGGAGTTACGTTTGCCAAATCAATTAGATGATTATTGGGATGATATTTTTGGCAGTAAGGTAAATTGTAAAGATTATTTTGAGAAATATTTATTAGCACAAATAGATAATCCTTTAGTATTAGGTTTAGATGAGATTGACCGAGTTTTTCAATATCCTGATATTGCCGAAGATTTTTTAGGATTATTACGAGCTTGGCATGAAGAATCAAAGCGACGTGCTATTTGGAAAAAGTTACGGTTATTAATAGTTCATTCTACAGAGGTTTATATTCCAATGAATATTAATCAATCTCCTTTTAATGTGGGATTACCTATAGATTTGCCGGAATTTGATCGAGAGCAAGTTCAGGATTTAGCATCGCGACATAATCTGAATTGGTCGGAACAAGAAGTCGATAAATTAATGGCAATTGTTGGCGGTCATCCTTATTTAGTTAGGGTAGCATTATATCATATTTCTAAACAAGATTTAACTCTGGATGATTTACCGGAAAATGTAACAAGTGAAACCGGAATTTATAGCGACCATTTGCGACGACATTTGTGGAATTTAGAAGAATATTCAGAGTTAGTTGAAGCGATGAAAAATGTAATTTCTGAAAATTCCAGCGGGCAGTTAACAGGAATGTTGGGTTTTAAGTTAGATAGTTTAGGTTTAGTGAAATGGGAAAATAATAAATGTTATCCTAGATGTGAGTTATATCGTCAGTATTTTCAAGCTCATTTGTAGGCAGGAAATTTGTAGGGGCGGGTTTTTTCAGTTATCAGTTACCAGTTATCAGTTATCAGTGCGAAATTAACGCAGTTCAAAATTTGTAGGGGCGGGTTTAACCAGAGACTTTGGTACATTAGCAATTATTCATCTAAACCCGCCCCTTTTCAGTTATCAGTTATCAGTAGCCATGATTTGTCTAAACCAGCCCCTACAGGGGTTGGGGGCATGGGGGCGGGTTTATTTCATTGAATATTCATGCCGATGAATTTATTGTGAAACCCGCCCCTACATAAATTATTGGGACTGATAACTGAATTTACAGATTCTCCAACCAACTCAATAAATCTGCTAGACTATTAAAATCAAAAACTGCCTTAACTAAACTTTCTAAATTTTCACTAGACAAATTAGAAATCCGATCAGTAACATCTCGATCCACCTCTCCAAAACGTTGATTAATTAAAGACATTACTATTTTTAATTCCCCTATGTTTATTCCTTCAGTACGACCTTCTGCTCTACCTTCTTCTTTGGCATAATTTATTTTCCCTCTCTCATCTTGCAACATCATTGCTCGTCGATCAAATTCTTCTAATTCTTCCCTACTGAAATTAGCTTGATTCGCAATATTTAGAGCGCGTTCAATTTCTGGCACTTCCCCTAAAGGTTCGGGAATTATATCCAAACTAGCAGTTTCTTTTAAAAAGAAAATCCACTTATCAATTAAACTCTCTAAATCCTCTAATTTCTTCTGAAATTTTGGCAACTCCACAAATATTAATTTTAAATTTTCCCCATAGGCAACATTCTTTTTCTCCTCTTTAAACACAAATCTATTGATTGCTTCGGGAAGTTCATCAAACATCTTAAAATCAGTAATTGTCACAGCTATTACTGGATTTAGCAGAAAATAAAGTTCACCTTTGTCTAATTGATTAGCATAAGTTTTACACAAATTATAATCTACCCGTTTATCAAAGGCTTGCATCCGAGAAACTTGCATTTCAATAATCACTATTGAATTGTCAGATAATGTAGCTCGAATATCTAAATAAGTATCTTTTAAAGATTCTATTTGGGCGGGATTATAGGGATTATTAATTGTTAAAGATGTGATAATTTCTTGACCATCATAAATAATGGCATTCAGAAAACTGATAAGTATTTGTTGAGATTGATTAGTACCAAATATTTTTTTAAAGGCATAATCAATTTTAGGACTGATAAATCTCATAATAGTTTAGCAATAAGTAGGTTTATAATATGTTATATTCAGCAATTAACAATGTTCATGTGACGATGTGCCGTTTGCGCAGCATGACCTAGGAATACAATTAATAATTACCCCTTCTAAAATAATTAACAATGAACAATTAAAAATTAATAATTATCACGGCGCTTAGGAGCAATATATCAACTATTTACCTAGCCAGACACTCTGAAATCCTTAGTTATTCATTATTAATTATTAATTACAATGGGAGGCTTCAAGGCGTGAATTGTTGAATGAATAATTAATTAACGATCAACTATTAACGATCAACTATTAACTATTAATTATTCGGTCTAGGAGAAATATAGAATTGATTTTGGTTAGCTATCATGGGTTTTACTCTCCTATTTATACTATTACAGCACTTTTTAGGATGGTGAGGTACACTTTAATTAATTATCTGTTGCCTGTAGCAATAGTGCCTGTTGCCTAAAGTCTTAAAAATTTGTACCTCACTAACTCCGAAACTGCTGTATATTATATTATATCAATAACTAGCCTGAAATAAGAACCATGTCTAAAGAAACAAAAAACTTAAACCAAAACGCAGTTATTATCGGTGGAGGCCCGGCTGGTTTTGCCACGGCATTAATATTAGCTAAACGTGGCTGGCATCAAATTACTGTATTAGAAAAACGACCTGCTGCGGATTTTTATGAACCTGATAAATCATTTAATTATTTAATTGATGGGCGTGGTCAAAAATTTACCGACCTATTGGGTTTAACTGAAAAGTTAGCAAAAGTTAGTGTGCCAAATACAGAATTTTATCTTACAGAAATTAAGGCAAATGGTAATCGTAAAACATCAAAATTACCGACAGTAGACCCTAATCGCAAAACAGCTTACTGGCTTCAACGTCGAGTTTTTCTACAGTTACTTTTTCAAGAAATTGAGGAAAATTGGCAAAATCAGATTACGACTTTATTTAATACGAAATGTCTGGATATTAACAACAAGGATGGAAAATTAACAATTCTTGCTCAAGGAGTAAATGACGAAAAAAATTATCAATTTCAGCCAGATTTGTTAGTTGGTTGTGATGGAATTAATTCTCTAGTTCGGCAAACTTTAGATAAGTGGGATAATTCTGGAACCGATAAATTTAAAATGCAGTTTTTTCCCTCTGCAAGTTCTGGTTTAAAGTACAAAGTTTTGACTTTACCGCCGAACTTTGCCCTAGACAATAATAATTCTGAGCAGGCAGTTTGTACAATGGCTTATGCTATTCGTGGAGCATTTTCAGATTCTCAACATTCTTTATCTCTAGGAATTTTACCTTTTGCTGACCCGAACGAACCAAGAACGGCAAATATTATTAGAAAACCAGAACATGAAATTTGGAATTTACAAGATGCTGAAAAGTTGTCTGAATTTTTCGAGAAAGCTTTTCCACAATTGCCAATAAATGAAATAGTTTTATCAGAAGAAAAAGAGCGTTTTGCTAAAAGTGAGGGTGGATATTTTCCTATTCCTCAATATTGTTCTGGCTTGCATTACTTATTATCAAATACAGATAATTATGCTGGGATAGTTTTATTGGGAGATGCGGTACATTGTTTTCCTCCTGATATTGGTCAAGGTGTAAATTCAGCTTTAGAAGATGTGTTTATACTTAATCAAACACTGACTCAAACTAATGATATTATCTCTGATGCTTTGCCATTATTTGAGTCTTTACGTTCTCCAGATATGAAGCCTTTAATACGTTTGAGTCAAACTGCTTTTCCTTGGCAATATAATCAAGATATTGTCGGTAAAAGACTGTGGACTATTAACTTTTTTATTCGGTTATTATTGAGTAAAATATTGCCTTTTATTTTTGCTCCTCCGGCTTTTATGATGATTCAAAACCATAAACTTAGTTATCGTGAAATATGGTCTATGGCTCAAATAACAACTATCTATATATATGTCTTGGGAATAGTTTTAATTTTGGGAAGTTTGACTTTATTTTTGGATAATTTTTAGTGGTGTTAAAATTAAAGCTATCGCCTTCGGGAAATGGAAAGATAGTTAGAAAGGAACTTGAAAAAAGTGATGCCTGTTCGCCAGAATTAGTATAACAAAAAAAATAATTCGTATATCCGTGGCATAATCCGTGTCTAGCTCTAGCTCTGGGGAGCGATGGCTAATAATATGTTAAAATCTAAATAGGACGTTAGCTAACTGCTGAATGCTTACTTGGTAATTAGCTTAAAGTCAAAAGGAGGAAAAATGACTAATTATACGATTGAGCTTAATTCAGTAATTGAAATCACAGACGAACAATTTTTTCAACTATGTCAAAAAAACCAGGATTTAAGATTTGAACGAAATGCTAAAGGAGATTTAATTATTATGTCGCCGACTGGGGGAGAGACTGGAAACTATAATGCTGAAATTTTTGTAGATTTAGGAAGTTGGAATCGGCGAACTAAATTGGGTAAAATATTTGATTCATCTACAGGTTTTAAGTTGCCTAATGGTGCTACTCGTTCTCCCGATGCTTCCTGGATAACAATGGAAAAATGGAATAATTTAACTCCTGAAGAAAGAACTAAGTTTCTACCTCTTTGTCCTGATTTTTTAATTGAATTAATGTCACCTTCGGACAGTTTATCTGAGACTAAAGAAAAAATGCAAGAATATTTAGAAAATGGGATGCGTTTGGGTTGGTTAATTAATCGAAAAAATCGGCAAGTAGAAGTTTATCGTGTTGGTAAAGAGGTAGAAATATTAGATGCACCTCAAACATTATTTGGTGAAGATGTTTTGCCTGGATTTGTGTTAGATATGGAACTAATTTGGTAATGAGTTGAGTTAAGGGGTATAATTAGGTGTCATTAGAAATAGGCGATCGCTTCTTGAATTTAATTAGGACTGACGCACCAAACACCCATTGTAGGGGCGAATGGCATTTACCCTCTACGGATAGGGTATTACCTAAGAATTTGCGCAAGTCCAGATCGTAATAGCTCGTTGAACATTGTCATTGCGTTAACGCAGTTTTGCGACAGCAAGGCGGTAATGGAAACAGTTAACCTTTAGGAGCAATCATTAATTTAGCCGTAGGCGAAGCCTTCCCTAAAGGTAGCAATCTCTGTCTTAATATATCCAATATATTGAAGAGATTGCTTCGGGGGGTGTTGAGTGGTTCAAATCAAAATAATTTCTGTTCCCTCCCCCCTCGCAATGACTATTTTGACTTTTGAATTAAAAATATGGATGAACAACGAATTGAAGCTTATCTGAATCTGATTAACACCTTACTACTTAATCGTGAGAGTGAGGCTGAAATCAACAAAATTCTGAATGATAATCGGGAATTAATAGATTCTGGGTTATGGCAAACAATCTTCCTAGTATCAGAGCAGTTGGAATCAGCGGGTAATCAAGATCATGCTGAATTTTTACTCAAAATAGCAAGTCAACTAGCATCCCAAGACTATACAAATTTCTTGATGAAGGTATTGCGGGCAACAGAAAAAAGCGAGGGTGACTCGAAAGTTGTTTACCCACTCCTACAACAAAACTTAGATAAACTTGACAATATCTTTGCCAATACATTGCGAAACTGGGCAACTGCTAAATTTTTGGAAGTGGAGTTGGATGTAGCAGAAAGCATTGCTATAGATATTGGTAATTTCAGTAACCTCATTCGGGAATTTCCTCTAGGCAACAAAGCAAATAAGATGGAAATTAGCATTGCAGGTTGTGAGGTAATACTAAAATTCTTTACCTCTGAGAGTCACCAGGAAAATTGGGCAGCCATTCAAAATAATCTCGGCATTGCCTACAGTAACAGAATAAGGGGAAACAAAGCTGAGAATATTGAATTTGCCATTGCTGCATTCCAACAAGCTTTGCAGGTGCGCACCCAAACTGACTTCCCTATCGACTGGGCAGCAACCCAAAATAATCTCGGCCTTGCCTACTGGGAGAGAATAAGGGAAGACAAAGCTGAGAATATTGAATTTGCCATTGCTGCATACCAAAATGCTTTGCAGGTTTACACCCAAACTGACTTCCCTATCGACTGGGCAATGACTCAAAATAATCTCGGCCTTGCCTACTGGGAGAGAATAAGGGAAGACAAAGCTGAGAATATTGAATTTGCCATTGCTGCATACCAAAATGCTTTGCAGGTTTACACCCAAACTGACTTCCCTAT
>JBCDJM010000205.1:0-14087 GCA_038747755.1 Cyanobacteria bacterium P01_H01_bin.35 | reverse complement strand
GTATGGCTACTTTTCATAAATCATTTAGGATTGCTATAGTATATGTTTATAATTATATCTATACTTCAAGATTAAATCTCCCCATCTCCCCATTTTTTTACCGAATTATTAATTATTAATAATTAAATAATTCGGGTTTAAAGCCTCTCCTTTTAAGGGAAAAAAGCGGTCGTTTGCGAAGCATTTCGTTAGGATGGGATGGCGTTTTGCTCCGCAACATACTCTTACAGAGGAGTTGCCTCTTCCAGAGGATCTGCGCTAAGGCTTTTTCGTATAGGGAATGCTCCGCTTTCCATGTCGTGTTTGCGTTAGCATTCCGCAGGAAAGCGAAACGTTAACGCCATATCCAATCAACCAAGAAAAGAAATAATATTTCCCGATCTTCAATTCCGTAACGGTTTTAACTAGAGGTAATTATCAATTATCCATTATCAATTATCAATTAATGAAGTACCCTAACTATATAATAAGTATTCAACGGGATTTGATATTAGTAGGTAATTTTTTATTCTCTTCTGACAGATTTTAGCAATGAAAAACGAACTTGATTTTCAAAAAAAAAGTTACTATGAACTGCTACTATATCTGATTTTAAATATAGAAAACTTTCAAATCTTACCCAAAATTAAATTAGAAACAAACCTACCCCAGAAAGTTAGAGACAATATTCAAACTTATTTTTTTACTTATAAGTCTGCTTGTGAATTTGCTAACCAGATATTTCTAGAAATTTATAAACCAGGAGCGATTAAAAAATACTGTCAACAAAGCAAAATAGGGAAAAAATTACCAACCGCCCTTTACATTCATATCTCTGCTTTAGAACAACTTCATCCCTTATTAAGACTCTACGAAAATTTAGCTTATCGTTTATATCTGAAAGCAATTTCTAAGCAAAAAGCTGATGCAAAAATTACTACATTAATAAAGTTTAATTTTGACAAACCAACAATTTCCTATCTCCACTATCCAGATTTTGATATTGATCCTCATCCTGCCTTAAAAAGTAGCATTTCCATTAATCTGAATGAGGGAAAAATTGAGCATAGAAACTACAGCAATAGTAAAAATCCTCCTGTGCTGCATCGGAAAGAAACTTTGGTTACTCCTGAATATCCTCACTACCAAAAATTTGCTCAATTAACTTCTGCTGAAGTCAAACTAGGACTATTAGATAATACTCGTTTAATTGGTACTCGCCAAGGATGGTTAACACACCTCAAAAATCATGGCATAGAAATTCGAGACCACCAAGTAATTGAGCATATTATTGAGATGCCAGTTCCTCAAATAGAACGTCATAAAGCTGCTATAGTTCGTAAACAAATTTCTAAACCAGTCCGTTTAGCTGTAGAAGCAAATCTATTTACAGAAGGCACAACTTTTTTTGACTATGGTTGTGGACATGGCGAGGATATCAAACAAATTGCTAAAAAAGGTTATTTAAGTGCAGGTTGGGACCCTTATTATTTACCAGAAACTTCTTGTATTACTGCTGATATTGTCAATCTTGGTTATGTAATTAATGTAATAGAATCTTTGGCAGAACGTAGGGAAGCTTTGATTAAATCTTGGCAGTTAACCAAACAAGTTTTAATTGTTTCTGCTTTAGTATTAATTGATGATAGTAAAACTGAGGGAAAACTTGCTTATGGAGATGGCATAATTACAGCTCGTAAGACTTTTCAAAAATATTATGAACAGGAAGAATTAAAGTCTTATATTGACCAAGTGTTAAATGTAGATTCTATTCCTATCGATCTAGGAATTTTATTTGTTTTCAGAGATGAAGCAGAAGCTCAAAATTTCCGAGCATCTCGACTGAAAACCCATTTATCTACACCCAGAATTAGTTGCAAAAATAAGCGGTTTGAAGATTATGAAGAACAGCTTATTCCTTTAATGAACTTTATGAGCGATCGCGGTCGTTTACCAGTTAGAGGAGAGCTTGCTGAAGAAACAGATTTAATAGCAGAATTTGGTACTTTTCGTCGTGCTTTTCAAGTAATTATCCAAGCAACAAATTATCAAGAATGGGATAAAATAACAGATAAACGTCGTCAAGATTTATTAGTCTATTTAGCCTTAACAAAATTTGGTAATCGACCCAATTTTTCCCAATTATCAGTAGTAGTCAGAAATGATATTAAAGCTTTATTTAGTAGTTACACTAAAGCCTGTACCTTGGCAGATTTAATGTTATTTAGTTTAGGTAATCCTGACTTGATTAGTAAATGTTCTCAAAATAGTTCTATTGGCTATAAATTTCCTAATTATCTGTTAGTTCATGTTTCTGCTGTAGCAAAACTTGACCCCTTATTACGACTTTATGAAGGTTGTGCTAATCGTACAATTGGTAGATTAAGTGAGGCAAATATCGTTAAATTTCATCATAAACTACCGATAATATCTTATTTATTTTATCCCGATTTTGATAGAGAAGCTCACCCACTTTTACACACAACTATGAATATTGACTTGCGAGACTTAACTATCAGCTATGAGGATTATACAAATGAATATAATCCACCAATTTTACACAGAAAAGATGCTTTAGTAACTCCAGATTATCCGCACTATGAAAAGTTTGCTAAACTTACAATACAAGAAGAAGATAGAGGACTTTTAAATAATTTAAAACAGATTCAAAATAGACTGGGGTGGCTCAAATGTTTAGAAGAAAATTGTTCAGAAATTAAAGGTCATAGAGTTTATTGGCGTACCAATGTTGACCTTTATAAATTAAAAATATTAAAGTCTGCTGATGCTTCTCGGAAGCGCAAAAGAAAACGACAACTAAATAATTAATAATTAACAATTAATAATTAACAATTGTATCGTTATGTACAAGGTATAAGTCAGATACTCCCTATCCCCCTGGGCTATTTAATTTGAGGAAAAAGCCCATTGCAGCAATTAAAAAAGTTGCTATAACGTCCATATTTTCCTGACTAACTTTAGAGAATCTCTAAAAGAGTAGTCTTATTGCTGATAGCTAATAGCTGAAAGCTTATATAATAGCTTATAATAGTAAAAATATATCAACTATAACTTAAAACAAATGAACAAATTATTTGAAAAACTGAATACCCAAGTAACAATTTTGGGAAGTATTATTGCTATTCTCTGGATTGTTCAAATTATTAATGCCGAACTTTTAAGGGGAGGACTGAATTATTACGGCGGAATTCATCCTCAAAGTTCTATGGGAATTACTGGTATTTTTTTTGCTCCATTTTTGCATGGTAGTTATGCTCACTTAATAGCTAATATTGTGCCACTAATAACTTTGGGTTGGTTAATCATGTTACGAGGAGTTGGTGATTTTTTCTTTGTGAGTATTGTTACTATGATTGTTAGTGGTTTAGGTATTTGGTGTTTTGGTTCACCCGGTTCTATTCATATTGGTGCTAGTGGATTAATTTTTGGTTATTTTGGTTTTTTATTACTCCGAAGTTTATTTGATTTTAGTATTTTATCAGTTCTGTTCGCCTTAACTGCTGGTTTTCTTTACAGTGGTTTAATTTGGGGTATTTTACCTTCAGATCCTGATGTATCTTGGGAGGCACACTTATTTGGTTTTCTCGGTGGGATACTTGCAGCTCAACTTTTGGGAAAACGCAAAAGAAATAGTTAGAACCGTTTCACGGAAGTAAAAAGTTAAAAGTTATAGTCATTTAAAATAAGGATGAAACCCTTTTAAGGAAAGAAACACTCGTGCCAATCTTATTCATAATGACTATAAAAGTAAGATTTTATAGGCTTAAAACTTTAACTATACAGTAATTTCATAAAATTATTTCACATTTAAAGTTTGAAACTATTTATGACATCTTTAAAGTGAATTATCATATACTTGGAATTTGCTGTATGAGTTACATCATGTCTGTTTAAATACTGGTAATAACAGCGAAGAGCAAACAAGGGAAGAAATAGGGATGTTGCATACAATGTCCCTACAGAAAAATATTATTTATAACTTATATTCCATACTTCCTTGGTAAATATGAAAATTAGTATGACATAGAAAAAAAAAATTTATACTAAGCAAATTATCGACCTGAAGCAATAATTAATTACTGATTTGAAGTTATACCAAATTCAAAAAAGATAGTTACAGTAAAATGATTACAAAAATTTTAGTAAATTTGCTGCAGATGTAGAGGGTAAAAATCAAATTATCTCTTAGAAAAAAAACAGATTTTACAGTTATAGAACTATTTTTAGTTAATCATAGAACAGTTTTACCCTCAGAAAAAATGAATGTATAATAAATTTTTACCGAATTATTAATTATTAATAATTAAATGATTCTGGTTTAAAGCCTCCCCTTTTAAGGGAAAAAAAAGTGCTAGGATATTTCCTTATCTTCAATTCCCGTGCGGTTTTAACCAGAGGTAATTATCAATTATCCATTAATGAACTCCTGATTCCTGTAGGGGTGAAGAGCTAATCACCCCTACGACTCCTGACTCCTAAAAACAGAGCCACTGTAGCAATATTTTATGAAATTGGTATTAGACTACTCTAAATCTCTAAATCTCTGTTTCCAGTTCCCAAGTTAAGGCGATCGCTAAAAATATAGTCTTTTATGCTACAAAATAAACTGCCAAATGTGGAATGTGGGTTTAAACTTGAGATATTAGTTTCTACTATAAAATTGAAACATGATGGAGCAAGTTCAGACTCTTAAAAAAACATATACTATTATCCAAGACTTACAGAAAGGACCTTTTGGCAAAACTTATCTAGCTGAAAATCAGCAGGCAGTTAACAAGTCTCTGTGTATAGTCAAACAATTTCAACCTAATACCTCCGACCCTTCTATTTTAGAAGCAGCAAGATGTCGGTTTGAAAAAGAAGCGACAACCTTAAAACAGTTAGGGAACTATGAGCAAATTCCCCAACTTTTGGATTACTTTGAGGAAGACCAAAAATTTTATTTAGTTTACGAATTTATTGAGGGCCATAATTTAGATAGAGAAATTACTGATGGTAAACAACTACCTCAAAGTCAACTAATTATGTTGCTTTACGATGCCTTAGAAGCATTAGAATATATCCATCGTCAAGATGTAATTCACGGTGATATTAAACCCTCCAATTTAATCAGACGTAAATCAGACAATAAAATAATAGTTACAAACTTTGGAGCAATTAAAGAAATTGAAACTTTGGTGTTATCTTCAGATGGAGAAGTAAAAGCTTCTGTGGTAGGTACACCAGGTTATATGTCAGTGGAACATTTGGGAGGAAGACCCAGAGTAAATAGCGATCTCTACGCTTTAGGAATAACAGCTATTCAAGCTTTAACAGGTGTTGCCCCAATAGATTTTCGATACCATAGTAAAACTCATGAGGTTTTATGGCGGGAACTAGCAGCAGTAGAGAATGAGTTAGCAGATATTTTAGATAAGATGGTTTGCAGTCAATATGAAGAACGCTACCAGTCTGCTACAGAAGTGCTGAATGACTTAGAGGAACTCTATAAAAGTATCCAAAATTCACAAAGAATAGGAACTATTCTTAATAGTCACTACAAAATTATTCGACTGTTGGGAGAAGGAGATTATGGTCAAACTTATTTAGTTCAAGATCAACGAAAGCTTGATAATTCTTTATGTGTGATTAAACAGATTAAACCTAAGTCAAAAAATCCTTTACTATTACATGAAGTAAAAAGATTATTTGAAGAGGAAGCACAAATTATCTTCAACCAAGGAAGTCATAACCAAATTCCAGCAATATTAGATGAATTTGAGGAAAATCAAGACTTTTATTTAGTTCAAGAATATGTTGACGGTAATAGCTTAAATTACGAAATTGACCAAGGTAAACTTAATGAGGATGAAGCCAAAAAATTATTGGAAGATGTACTGCAAATTCTCACATTTGTTCATCGTCAGGTACTCCATTTAGATATTAAACCTTCTAATTTAATTATGCGTTCCGATGGCAAAATGGTCTTAATTGATTTTGGCTCACTTAAACAACTTTCTTCTATTACTTTAAATGACCAGAAACAACTGATAATTACTCGCTTTGTCGGTACTCATGGTTATATGCCTAAGGAACAATATACTAGGAATCCTAATCCTAGTAATGACTTATATGCTTTGGGCATGACAGTTGTTCATGCTTTAACAGGTTTATTTCCAGCCGAAATCGGGCGAGACCCAAAAACTGGGGATTTGGGATGGCGGCATTATACCGAGGTAAGCAATCAATTTGCTGCTATTATTAACAAGATGGTAAATCCCTATTTTCGCGCTCGTTATCACAGTGCAGATCAAGTTCTTAATGACCTCTGGAATATTGGCAGTCAAACAGAATTTTTAATGGGGTCGGAAACTCATATTTCTGTGCCACCAGAAACTCATAATGCTACGGAAATAGCGACAGAAAACTATGCCAATTTAGAGCAGAATCTTAATGTTGAGAATCAAGAATTTACTGAAACAAATAATGATAATATTCCGCCCGAAAATTCTGGTGCTAATATTGGTCCTTCATGCCCTATCAATTTAGATTCCAATAAATCTGCCAGGAAAAAACGTTCATTTCGTTTGTTGCCGTTTTCTTTGATTTCTCTGGGAGTTACAGTTGTAATTGCGGGGATAGTTTTCTGGTCGGAAATTCAATTTATTTACATACTCAATAAATGTAATAAATGGATTGAAGCAGAGCAACCGGAAACAGCAGAAAGTTTCTGTGCAGAAGCTATAAAAATTAAACCCAATGACTCGAATGCTTTAAAAAATAATGGGGATGTACTGTTTGATTTGCAGCGCTATCAAGCAGCTTTAGTTGCCTACAACAAAGCAATAGAAAATAAACAGGATTTCTATTTGGCTTGGAATGGTAGAGGTTTAGCTTTAAATAAATTGGAGCGTTATGAACAGTCTTTAGATGCTTATGAAAAAGCCATTCAGATATCTACAAATAATTTCAAAGCTTGGAATGGTAAAGGAATAGCATTGATTAGTATAGGTCAGTTTGAAGAAGCATTAAAAGCTATTAATGAAGCTATTGCTGTCGATCCGATGGAACCTCAATCTTGGGAGAATAAAGGTATAGCTTTAGAGTATTTAAACCGTAATCTTGATGCCAGAAAAGCTTTTGAAGAAGCACTCGCTTTACTTGAACGAGAAATTAGAGATAACCCAGAAGATTTGTCAGCAATGGTTGACCGAGGTCAAGTATTGAGTAAATTACAGCGTCATCAAGAAGCATTAGCTTCTTATGAGCAAGCTTTACAGTTCAACCCAGATTTTTATCGCGCTTCGATGGGAAAAGGTAATACTTTATTTTTCTTACAGCGCTTTGAGGAGGCTTTAGATGCTTATAAAAAAGCTACTGAAAGTCGGCCAAAATACCATATTGCTTGGCATAATCAAGGTAGTTTTCTTGCTGATGGTTTACAGCGATATGAGGAAGCGGTTGCTTCTTATCAAAAAGCGATAGATATTGATCCTAGTTTTGCACCTGCTTGGCGAGGTCGAGGTTTTGCTTTAATGCGGTTGGAAAAAAATCAAGAAGCTATAGTTGCTTTTGATGAAGCGATCGCTATTAATGCTGATGATTTTCAATCTTGGGGTAGTCGTGGTATTGCTTTGACTAAGTTAAAACGTTATGATGAAGCTGTAGCTTCTCTGAGAAAAGCGATCGCTATTAATTCTCAAGATCCCATAGCTTGGTCTAACTTAGGTTGGGCGCTAGGAAAAATGGAGAAATATAAAGAAGCGATCGCTGCTTATGACAAAGCTATTGAAATTAAACCAGATTTTGCACCTGCTATTAAAGCGCGTAAGGAATTGCAGGAAAAGTATAGGAAGTCTAGGAATTATTGGTATTAAAGGATATTGAGTTGCTATAGATGTTAACTCATGTTTGCTTAATTAGCCATCGACAAACTTTCCCCACCTATTTTTCTATTATTAAGTATTCAACTACCATATACTAATTTTCTCATTTTTGCTATTCTCCTGACTTCTCCTTAATTATTTATAATTATTCTACTAAAAATAATATTTGTTTGTTTAATTGATTAAATAAATTGTGCAAAAATTCATTTTAAACCTTTTTAATTCTTAACTTAAATAGTTTCTGGAGATGTCTAATTCAGCCTTATATTAAATCCCGATAATTAGTTATTATAAGTCATTGCAATTGGAACGGAATGAAAAGAAGCAATCTACCCTTTAATCTGGAGAACCTAGTATGGACTAATTCATGAAAACTGCTGTAAAGTCTAAATATAAATCAAACTAATTATATATGAATTTACCTTCTTTTTTGTGGCTGTGGAAAATAGCAGCTTGGTCTATGGGTCTTTCCCTGTTTGCTTATTCATTATTAGCAGTGACTGGTGGTTGGATGTTTTTTGCTCGCCATAACAAACAAAAACGGCCTAAATGGTTGCGACCATTTCATTATATTATCGGTGGAATAATGGTATTTTTAGTAATTTTGTTATTGGCAATTGGCTTAGTGGGAACTATTGGCTATTATGGTAACTTAGGTCATTCTCCTCATTTACCTGCTGGTATAACAGTAGTGACATTGGTGTTAGTTTCTGCCTGGAGTGCAACTCAGATTAATGCTAAACAAACTTGGGCGCGATCGCTCCATATTACGACTAATATTATTCTATTGTTGAGTTTCGCGACAGTATCTTTGACAGGTTGGAGCATCGTGCAAAAATATTTACCCTAAATGAATTGAAAATAGTTGGTATTAGTAAAAATTGGTAAATCTACTAATTATTTTTGATTTTGAAAAGGCAAATTATTAATCAAACTTATAGTCAGTTTCTTAGAGAATTAAGCTCAAAAAAATAGGTATTTTATATTTAGGTAAAACTGTTATAATTTTGATTCTATTCTTAATATTTATCAAGAATAAATTACAGTAATTTTACCTCAGACAATATTCCCAAAAACTTCTGCTTGGGTAGGGGTTTGGTGACCAAGCCCCTACAATATTGAATTGTACCAATACTAAGGAATTTGATATAACTTGTACCTCACAGGGTAAAATTAGAATTCACGTTGTAAAAATTCCACTGTTTTTTCATTAATTAACACCCAACCACTTTTTGATAATAAATTAACCTTTACCCACCAAGCCGTTTTATAGGAAGCATCGTAACATGGGTTACACATACCTGCATAAATATTACCTTGGTATTCAAAGAACATTTGACCCTCTGCTCGGTTTTGTAATACATTAATTTGGTCTCCTTTTTTAAGAGTGAGGTTAGTCAGTTTTCCTGATGAATAATAATCATCTCTCGAAAGGTATTTGATATTTCCATAATTAGTTACTTCCAATGTTTGGGTTTCTTCAATAATGACAAGACCTGATTCGATGGTTTGGTATAGAGTTTCAGTGAAATTGAGTATAGTTCCCTTTTTGACTTCCATTCCTTTTACAGGCTGAGAGTCTAAGTTAGGTTTTAGCAATGGTTGGAGATTCATTTTTGATTTAAAACGTGGGATACCTTCCCCTGGCGATAAACCAATCGAAAATAAAACTTCTGACTTATTAGAAGTTGAAACTGGTTCCGATAAAGCTAAACCAGAAGATAAAAAAATCAAAAATGCTAAACATATTGAACGAACCATTTTTTTATCCCAATATTTCCTATTTTTTATGCTGATATTTGCTAACTGTTAAGCCACTTTTTAAATGTTATGAAACTTCTGAAAATTTTCACATTTCAAATTACAAAAAAATCATTAATCTTCAGTTAAACTAAATTATTCAAACACAACAGAACACCCATCCCCATCACATCAGGAGAAGCACAAATCAGACCTACCTGTAACTGATTTGCTGTAGTCAAATTTCAATATGTTTAATCATAATGACTAATTCAAATTATGGCAATTTTCATACTGATGAAATACAGCAATCAAACATTGCAAAGTATAAATTAATATAATAGAAAACAGAAAAAAGCTGATAGTTCACTACTAATTGCTATTATAAAACACAAAGAGGCTAAAACTAGCTCCAAAGGAAATTATTATTCCCTTCATTTATAGTTTTAACCTCTTTATCTGAAACTTAGGAACAGTATGATTAACTATTAACAAATCCCTACTCTATGTTAACTAGATAATATCATCAAAAAATAAGGTCTTAAGTCTCCCTTTTTAAGAGTATGAAAAAAACAACTTCATAATTTTAAGCCTCTAGCTTAAACCAGAGGTATTACCAAATCTAAATTCCTACTTGTAGGTAAGTTTCTTTATTAATTGATAATCGATAATGGATAATTACCTCTGGTTAAAACCTTACGGGAATTGAATATAAGGAAATATTATTTCTTTTTTCTCCTTAAAAGGAGAAGCTTGATACCTTGATTTTTCCGTAAATTAAGACCTCTCTCCTGCAAGTATAGGGGAGATAATCCTCCTTTCCTTGTAGAAGCCGTAACCGTATCTCCAGAAAAGAAGGAATAGGGAGAAGTAATTGATAATTTGTGGGTAATAATTGATTGTCTGATTGGATTTTGAGACAGGTCTAATACACTCCATCTCCCCACATTCCCATCTCCCTAATTTTAGTCTAGACCCGCTAGTTACTGTTAACTAATAACTGAAATTACCACGACAGATGTAAGTATCCCAATATTTAACAATTAAAAAAAATCCCTAGACTTATCTATCGGGATTTCTTAATGGCTGAATTTTGAGTTAATGAAATTAATTGTGGTTGGAAATTTTCAGTTAGTCTAAGGTTTTGATAGCTCAACATAAAAGCATCCAATGTCCGCCGGAAATCTTCTCGTGCCTGAAAATGATCTACTCGATTAACTATTTGACCATTCTCAAACAAAATCAAAGTAGGTAAAGTTCTCAGTTGATACTTACTAGCAAGCTTTAAACTTTCATCAGCATTCACCCCTACAAGCTTTAATTGGCCATTCCACTCAGACTGAAATTTCACTAATTGCGGGACAATCATTTTACAAAGGCCACACCAAGAAGCCCAAAAATGAACTAAAACAGGATGAGAGGATTCCAAGACCTCTTTTTTAAAAGTCTTTTCGTTAACTGACAAAACCATGATCCTTGAATCTATATTAATTAAATTTTTTATATCCTGGGATCATGCTACCAATATACGTTCCCAGTTGCACGGATTAAAAGAGGATGAGCTTGCCAAAATAAGAGGACAAAAATTCCTACCCCAAGGTAAGCCCATCGCAGAAACTCATGTAACTCTAAGGTTTGACGTCCTTGGATAATTGCCAGAAAAGGAATAACTGATGTTCGAGACTTTAATTTCTCATAAGATTCGCCAAAACGCTTCTGAAGTCGGCGATCTCCATGCCAAACTCCAAATAAGTGATGTAAGATAAGGCCAACTGATGTAACAAGAGTAAAGCTTGTCCCTAACCAAAGGGTATGGGCAATACACCATATTACTTGGCCTACCATTTGGGGATGGCGAGTAATGCGAATAATCCCTACTTCATGGAGATGGACTTCAGGCTTTTGAATTGCTGCAATTTCTAACAGATTGAATGTAGAGGGGTAGAGGAACAGGAATGAAATTACTGATAGTATCCATACTATAGGTTTGACCATTGGGACACCTTGCAGTTGCCATAACTGTAAGCCATCGTAACGATGATTGAAAAAGTAAACAATCAGAACTACTGCTAGTGGTAGACTGACTAGGGCAAATAAAATGCGGTAGAGTCTAGGACCAATTTTACTTTCGGCCCAGGAACGGAGGCCAGCTAAACCACTATGGGCGATGGCAAAACTCAGTAGCAACCCTAAGATAATCAAATGGCTAGGGGTTAAGGAATCATTAGACATAGGCACTATGGGAAATTGATAATAAAAGTTAACTTTTGGAGGAATCCTCCAGTAGTATGCTAGGGAGACATAAACTGCCAACCCCTTGAATGGGGAAGGAAGTGCATTTAACAATTAATAATTAACAATTAATAATTGATAATTACCTCTTCTTTAATCAGAACAGGAGAAGAAAAGTTGATATGGAGCTAGGATCTGATTATTTCCATTCTTTCCTCAACTTATACAATAGGCAACTTATAGCAAAAGGTAAAAGTCAGGTTATTGATATTACTTTCTCTGGGTTGTTCGATAAGTTCTCAGGTTATTTTTATGGGTACTCCTATAAAACTCCTTTGAGTTCTATTTAATAAAAAGATGGAAAGGTGAGAATATCGGAAGTGTTTTTCAAACTTTTTTCTCTATTCCTTCCCTCTATACTCTTGACTTCTGACTCAATATTTCTAGCTCCTTATGGAAAAACTTAATCTTAGCAAAGATAGCAAATGGGTTCCATAAATCAAAACCTGGTTTAATACAAAAAAAGACTATAAATTTAAACTTCTCATCAGTTCCCCACTCTCTTCTTGCTTTCCAATAACCTATTGAGTCAAATCAAAGGTCATTAGGTCAGCAATTTGTCCATTAGGGAACTTTTTGGGCGTCAACTCCCTAAATTTCTTTTTCCTTTAACAATATGTCTGAGCTTCCTTTCACCCTAGACCAATTACGCATTCTCAAAGCCATCGCTGCTGAAGGTAGCTTTAAACGAGCTGCCGATAGTTTGTTCGTTTCTCAACCAGCAGTTAGTTTACAGGTGCAAAACTTAGAACGACAGTTGAATGTGCCCTTATTTGATCGGGGTGGTCGCCGGGCACAATTAACTGAGGCTGGTCATCTACTACTTACTTACGGTGAGAAAATATTATCTCTTTGTCAAGAAACTTGCCGGGCGATCGAAGATTTACAAAACCTTCAGGGGGGAACTTTAATTGTTGGTGCTTCTCAAACTACTGGCACTTATTTACTACCCCGAATGATAGGGATGTTTAGGCAAAAGTATCCTGATGTGGCTGTACAGTTGCACGTTCATTCTACTCGTCGTACTGCTTGGAGTGTGGCTAATGGGCAAATAGATTTAGCTATTGTTGGGGGTGAAGTTCCTCCAGAATTACAAGAGTCTTTGGAAGTTATTCCTTATGCTGAAGATGAGCTGGCCTTAATTTTGCCTGTTTCTCATTCCCTGGCCGAAAAGGACACTATTCAAAAAGATGACTTGTATCACTTAAATTTTATTACTTTGGACTCTCAATCTACTATCCGCAAAGTAATCGATCAGGTTTTATCGGAGAGTGGCATTGATACTCGCCGTCTGAAAGTGGAGATGGAACTAAATTCAATTGAGGCAATTAAAAATGCTGTTCAGTCTGGTTTGGGGGTGGCTTTTGTTTCTGTTTCTGCTATTGAGAAGGAATTACAAATTGGGGTTTTGACTACGGCTAAAATAGATCAGATAGTTATTAATAGGATATTATCAGTTATTTATAATCCTAATCGTTACCGTTCTAAGGCAGCAGAGGCTTTTAGTAAGGAAATTTTGCCTTTGTTTTCTAGCTTAAATTTTAATCCAGATCAGATTAAACCTTTATCTAAAGAAATAACCCCTATAGAGGTAGTAACAAATAGTAATGAAACTTGAATAAGATAAGAGAGAAGTCATTTCAGTTATCAGTTGTCAGTACCTGAATGGAATAGGAAGGCTTTAAATGCTGAATTTTCTTTTTTTATCTCCTTGAAAGGCTATGCTTTATAAACATTTTTCTTAACATAAAGCTTAGAGATTATAGACTCGTTGTGTATAAGTCTGGGAGTGGCTTTTTTCAGATAAAAAATGTCTTGAAAATTACATTATTTTGAGAAATTTAAGTAGTTTGACATCAATTTGTCACGCCATAGTGACGCTTTGTATCACTTTTATAAAGCAGTTAGGTTGGTATTATACCAATTCCCAAGCTAGTGAGGTACAGATATTGATAATTAAATTTTATCAATGGGAGCGGGAAAGCTCGCGGAGGTGTACCTCACGCTTAGTGAAATCTGCTATATACCAATTCCCATGCGTTAATGCTTTACTTGATTAAAACTTCAGTTATTAAGTAATTACTTTATTAGAATAAGTTTTTTGCTGATTTAAGGCAATTTAATGTTGATTATTCTGATTTTTTACTTCTCCCGTACGGACGTTGCTTGAGCATTAATGCGTTTTCCGTT
>JBCDJM010000204.1:0-14270 GCA_038747755.1 Cyanobacteria bacterium P01_H01_bin.35 | reverse complement strand
TAGTGATAAAAAAAAGTTCCATCTTCAACCATTACCAAATCTTCCCACACTTCCCACACTTCCCACACTTCCCACACTCCCCACACTCCCCACCCTCCTCCCTCGTTATTTATAACTATTCAACCGGACATGATATTACTCCGATTTTTCGGGAACCGTGGCAAGCAGATTTGATATTACTCATTATCAGCAAGAGATAATTATTAATCCTAATAATATTCAATCTCACTACAATTTTGCCATTGTTTTACAACAACAAGGTTTACTAGAATAAGCAATTTATTGTTATCAAAAAGTTATCAATTTATCCCAAATTAGCGCTGCAAAGATTTTAATTTAAATTCAGAATTATCGTAACTAGAGTAGTATTTTAGTTCAGCAAGGTAGGTATAAGAAAGCTATCGAAATTCTTCAGGAAGCCATTACTAAAAAACCAGATGATGCCATTTTCTACAATAAAAATCTGGGCAAAGCATTTTTAGAACTGGGAAAAATAGAAAAAGCCATTGCGAATTATAGCGCTACGCAAATACTTTACAGCGGTTTAATGATGAATAAACCACAATCATACTGACTCGGTACGGACGTTGCTTGAGCATTAATGCGTTTTCCGTTCCGGAATGCTCCGCTTTCCATGTCGCATAGCGTTTTGCTGGCGCACAACTTTCCGTTCCGGAATGCTCCGCAAACGTATTTCGGCTGTCGCCGACATATAAAGCGGAAGCTCTGCGTCAGCAAAACGTCCCTACCTCATTACTCCTCAGTAATACGATAACTAATTACCCGGATTCTATATAAGCGGATTTGGTATCAGCAAGTATTGGCATTGGGGCCTCAATTAATACTAGTGTCGTGTCAAGCCTTAAATATTAGTTTAGAAAAATGGTAGGATGCTGATGTTTCAAAGCTTTTACTTGAAAATCTAATACACTATTTTAAACTTGACGCGCCACTAGGCTGTTATAATCTAGGTATAAGCTGATGTTTGAGTAAAGATATTGTTATCTATACTTCTTCATTGAAGCTCACACTTACTATTAACTACACCAAGATAAATAATTACCATGTCACAGGTTATACTTAACCACGACTTAATTATTACAGATTTTGATGGAGAGCCTCCTATCCCACAACCCCCAAGCGATCCTAGTCAAATCTCAGGTTCGGTGGTACAAGATGGGACTTCTGGTGACGACACAATTATAGGTACACCTAGCACAGACTATATACGAGGAGGAGAAGGAGATGATTGGATTCAATCATTACTAGATTCAGATACTATTATTTCTGGAGCGGATAATGATACTGTCCTCGCAGGAAAAGGTGATGATTTGGTGGATGGTGGTGAGGATGATGACGAACTTCATGGCAACAGAGACTCTGATACTCTCTATGGTAGACAAGGTAGGGATATTATTTTCGGAGGAAGAGGGGAAGATTGGATCGATGGTGCTGAAGGAAATGACTTACTATTTGGTAACCGAGATTCTGATACGGTTAGAGGTGGTACTGGGGATGACACTATCTATGGTGGTAAAGATAATGATTTAGTTAGAGGTGAAGAGGGGAATGACTTTGTTAGAGGCGATCGTGGATTTGATAATGTTACAGGTGGTATGGGTGATGATACTCTCCACGGTGGTAAAGATAATGACTTGGTTTCTGGCGAAGAAGGTAATGACTTAGTTTCCGGAGATAGAGGCAATGATACAGTGTTAGGAGGTAGTGGTAATGACACAGTGTTAGGAGGTAGTGGAAACGATTTAATTATAGGAGGCCAAGGTAACGATCTCCTAGAAGGTGGTGAGGGAGAAGATATATTTCGGTTTGAGTTTTTCGAGCATGAAACTCAACCATTGGGTATTGATACTCTCAACAATTTAGTTTCCGCAGACTTAGGGGCAGATACTCTTACTGATTTTACTCCAGGAGAAGACAAAATACAAATTGATACTAATAGCTTTAATCAGTCAAGTGGTTCTGGTAATTTGAACCAAGACGAATTTTGGCTTGCTATTATTACTAATTTCGATCCTAACAATCCTAGTATTGCTGGAAATGCTGACGTAGTTTATGATTCAGAGCAAGGTTTAATGTATTATATTGATGCAGATGGCAATGCTATAAGATTCATGCAATTAGATAGTAACTTAGAGATTAATCTAGACGATTTTGAAACTATCTAAAATCAAGGCTAAATACTTATTATTATGTGCTACTACCAAAATTATGAACAACCAATCTCCACAAATATTAAAGTTAGCTCAAGAAAAAGCTTCAAGGGGATTTTTAGAGCAAAAACAGGGAAAATTTGAAGCAGCCATATCTTTATACCAAGAAGCATTAACTTTAGTACCAAATCTCCCATTAGTTCACTATAATTTAGGCATAATTTTTCACTCTCAAGACAATTTACTAGCTGCTTTTACTCATTATCAGCAAGAGATAATTATTAATCCTAATCATATTCAATGTCACTACAATCTTGCCATTGCTTTACAACAACAAGGTTTACTAGACGAAGCAATTTATAATTATCAAAAAGTTATCAATTTATCCGAGATTAACGCTACAAATATTTTAATTTCAATTCATGCTTATCGTAACTGGAGCAGTATTTTAGTTCAGGAAGGTAGATATAAGGAAGCTATCGAAATTCTTGAGCAAGCTCTTACGAAAAAACCAGATGATCCCAGTCTCTACAATAATCTGGGCAAAGCATTTTTAGAACTAGGAAAAGTAGAAAAAGCCATTGGGAATTATCAGCAAGCATTGGCATTACAGCCTCAATTAATACCAGCCCGTTATAATCTTGGTAAAGCTTATCAAAAACAAGGTTTACATTCAGAAGCTATTGTTTATTTTCAGGAAGTAATTAAACAACAACCAGAAAATATTTCTGCCTACAGTGACTGTGGTTTTTCTTTCTTAGAATTAGGGAAAATTGAAGCAGCAATACCTTATTTGCAAAAGATAATTAAGAATAATCCTTTTGTGGAAAGTTACTGTAAACAAACAGATTTATTAACGGAGTCAGATGAGTTAGAAAAAGCAAAAGTAGCTTGTACTAAATTTATCATAGCACTACAAAAATCAGATTTAGCAGTAGTCACAAAAAATTTAACTTTAATTTACTTATCTTTGGGAAATGTATTATTTGAGTATGGCGAATATTCACAAGCTGAGAACTATTACAAAAAAGGATTAGAAGTTCAGCCATTTAATGTTGTTTTGTATATAAAATTAGGCGAGTGTTTAGTTAAACAAAAACGTTTTAATACTGCTATTATAATTTACCGTCTGGGGTTGGCTGTTAAACCTGATGACTACTTGATTAACCAAGCATTAGAAAAAGTTTTAGAAGTACGAAATAATTCCACAAAAATTTCAAATGCAGATGGTTTCAAAAGAATATTAAATCTAGAATTAGACGAAAAATATTTATCCACAACTATTGAACTAGAGCATAAGGATAATTTGGGTGAAGATTTAATTCCAAGAAAATTTATACACCGTTTAAACAATGAATTTTTTCACCTCAAGATAGCCAATTTACTCACACCTAATCCCCGATACTCAACCCTGAAACTGCCTAAAAAATTAGTTGGCAGCAACGATAAAATTTCTGAAACTAAATGTCAAGGATTAAATTGCAAATCTTGTCTCAAACGAATTTTTAAAGAACTTAAAACAATTCATTTAGGAAATGGTATTCATAGTTTTTCAACCACAGAAATAGAAACATCTACAAATATTTTATCTGTTGAATTTCCAGAAACACCAAAGTTTGTCATAGAAGTAGAAAATGGTAGAGCATGGATAGTTCCCCAAAAAAATGATTGGATGGTTTGTAATGCTATTGCCATTATTAATCAAAATAATCAATTATTAGCTGAAGTCTCCCGTGAATATCCTGGTCAATTACCAGGATGTGAAAAATACGATATTAATAACCATCAGTTTTTTACTACAGAAAAATTACCACCTTTAGAACAAATCAACGGTACAGTAGCAGTTTTGTCTGGGTTATCAGGAAACGTTTATTTTCATTGGATGGTAGACATATTGCCCCGGATTGAAATATTAAGAAGTAATGGGATAAATTTTGAAGAAATAGATTGGTTTTTAATTAATAGTATTCAACAACCATTTCAAAAAGAAACTCTCCGGATTTTAGGAATACCAGAAGAAAAAATTATAGAAAGCGATCGCCATCCTTATATTCAGGCTAAAAAATTAATAGTTTCTTCTTTCCCTGGCCATTTAGGTTGGTTAGAAAGATTTGCTCTAGAGTTTCACCGTCAAACATTTTTAAATAAGTCAACTATTGGTTGGTTAAAAGATGGTTTAGCATTAGGAAAAATCCTCAATAATCAAGTAGATTATGCCTATCCTGAAAGGATTTATATCACTAGGAATAAAGCTAAACATAGAAGAGTTATTAATGAAGAAAAAGTAGTTAATCTATTAAGTCAATATGGCTTTATAACCATCGAACTAGAAACTCTTTCTGTTTGGGAACAAGTAACATTATTTGCTAATGCTAAAGTCATAGTTTCTCCTCATGGTAGTGGGTTAACAAATATTATTTTTTGCAAACCAGGAACTAGCGTGATTGAATTTATGTCTCCTAATTATATAAGACATTATTACTGGGTCATCAGCCAACAATTAGGATTAAAGTATTACTACTTGATGGGAGAAGAATATCCCTATTATCCCATCCGCCAAATCATGTATCCTAATCCTCTCACCGAAGATATAATTATTAATTTTAGTAAACTTGAAAAAATTTTATCTCAGGTCAGTATCATCAAAGTAGATACTCCTAAAAAGCTAAAATTTCTCAAGAATGAAGGAACTTATCAAGATATGATTACTTCTGAGAAAATCGTCTCTGAGACTGAAATTGATGCCTCTGCCGTCTCCCAGAAATACGAAGGAGATAATACAAATAGAACTGCAGTAAGTGATAAAATGCTATCTAAAGTTAATCTAGAAGAAACCGCTGCTGACTTACATGAAAAAGCTTTATTCTATTTAGATAAAAAGAAATTAGATGAAGCTAAAGCAGCTTGCGAAGGAGTTATTAAAAATCAACCAGAATTTGCCCCAGCTTACAAAACAATGGGGATTATTCTCCAAAATAAAGGGCAAATAGAAGCAGCTTTTGACTGGTATTTCCGAGCTATTCAAATTCAACCAAATTTTGCCGAAGCTTATGTTAATATTGGTACTCTCTATGCCAAAAAACAACAATGGCAAGAAGCAATTAACTATTATCAAAAAGCAATTTCTCTCAACTCAGATTTAATTCCGGCCTACCGTAATATAGTCAAAGCATATCAAAAATTAGGCAAGGCTTCTGAGGCAGCAAATTATCAATATCAACTTTACAGTTTAGAACCTGAAAAAATTACAGAGCCAGAGTATATAAACTTAGGAAATACTCTTCTGCAGCAAAAGCAGTTAACAGAAGCTATATCTTGTTATCGAAGCGCCTTAAAATTAAATCCTAATTCCGCAGTAGCATATCAAAATCTTGCAGAAGCATTATCCAAAAACGGGGATTTTGAAGAGTCAAATATCTGTTATCGAAAAGCGATTAAATTAGGGATGACAAAATCATTAAATCTTAATCATAAATCAGAACAAAAATCACCCCATTTATATTCTGGAAATTCAGTAATTCCCATAAACTCAGCAAGAATAAATCACCGTAAAACTGAACAGCAAAATCAAGCAATATCTCCAGGAAAAAACAATAAATTAATCAATCCCACTGTCAATAAAGATGCTGTAGAAGCTTATAAACAATTAGGCAAAATGCTGCGAAAACAAGAGAAACCAGCAGAAGCTTGGCAGTGGTATACAAAAGCTATATCTATTGCACCAAAAGATCCAGAAATTTATCGCGATTTAGGTTGTTTGTACGGACAACAGCAACAGTGGCAAGAAGCAATAAAATGTTATCAAAAAGCCTTAGAAATAAATCCAAATATGGCAGATGTTTACCGTGATTTAGCAACAGCATTAACTAATGTTGGTAAACACGCAAAAGCATCTGAATTTTGGGAGCGAGCTTATTCTCTAGAACCAAAAACAGCAACAGCAGAAGAACACTTCCTCTTAGGCAACACTATGCTGCAAATGAATCTAGTTGCTCAAGCAATATCATGCTACTGCAATGCCATAAAAATTAATCCTAATTTAACAGTGGCATATCAAAATTTAGGGGAAGCTTTAAAACTTCAATCTTATTCTCAACAATCAAATTCAAAATCTAAAACTTATACAAATAATGATTATATAAATGCTCAGATTTATAGTCTGAAGGATAATATAGCAGATAAATACGATCCAGAAATCAAGAATCATAAAATCAACCATAATTATCCTAAATTAGTAGCAAAATCTGGTATTATTCAAGAAGCATTAAAACATTTTGATGGATTTTTTAATAAGTTAGTTAGTCAAGTAACCTCTGTTTTTAATTCTAAAAATCAATCCTCAAGAAAAGATTTACAATCATCTGCAAAGATGCCCACACTAGACGGCAAAAATAATTCTTTTCCTTTAAAAACAGAAATAGATTTTAATATAAAAGATACAACAGAATTTTCTCTTGAAGAATTACTATTTTATGATGAAACAAATTTAAGCAAAACTAATGGAAAAAGCCAGGAAAAAACAATACAAGAACAAATAGACAAAACACAGAATTTATCTCCCGCTGACCAAATAGAAGACACCGAGCAAACAGCCATACAGATAAATGCTCATCCGGTTAAGACTAAAGGATCGGAGATTTCACTAGCATTAGAGATATCCCTAGCAGATGTTTATATTCAAAATGCTACCGCTTATAACCAACAAGGATTATATGAACAAGCGATCGCAGAATGTCAAGAAGCAATAGCAGTAAAACCAGACTTACCAATAGCTTACAAAATATTAGGTAATATCCAGCAAAAAATGGGTAGTGCTAGTCAACGCCAGGAAGCGAAAGAAAATTACCTAAAAGCTATATCTCTTGATAGTAAAGATGCTTCACTTCATTCTAACCTGGGCAGTATTTATGCACAAGAAGAATTATGGGAGCAAGCAATATCCTGTTATCAGCAAGCGATCGCTCTCAAACCAGATTTTGCTGGAGCATATCGTAACTTAGCTAAAGCCTGGTCTCAGCTAGATAAACAAGCAGAAGCAGCAGACTGTTGGTATCAAGCTTATACCTTAGAAGCAGAAAATATTACTCCTGAGCAATATCTAAATTTAGGTAATACCCTCTGTCGTCAAAGTCAATTCACTAAAGCTATATCCTGTTATCAACAAGCAATAAAATTAAACCCAAATTATGCTGCTGCTTATCATAATTTGGCTGCTACTTTGAACCGTCAGGGTAAGTTAGATGAAGCTCTAATTTACCAGCAAAAAGCTAAAGATGTTGGTAATAATAAAGTAGAGCTAGAAGTTAATAGTCATCAACCCCAACATATTAATCCTGAAGATATTTTGCATTCCTCTTTAGACAACAAAGGAAAAGAGAAGTCGCCTCAAGTAGATCGAGCAGACTTAATTAAACAAGCAGAAGCAAATTTAGCCAACAGTAAATTCTATGAGGCGATCGCTACTTGTGAAGAGATAATTTCTCTGAAACCTGATGCTGTAGCTTATCAAATAATAGGTAAAGCTTTGGTAGGGATGGATAAAATAGATGAAGCGATCGCTGCTTATTATAAATCTCTAGAAGTGAAGCCAAATTTTGCCGAAGTTTATGTCAGTTTAGGAGAATTATATGTTCAACAGCAGCGACAGTCAGAAGCGATAACTGCTTACCAAAAAGCAATTAAATTGGCGCCAGACTTAAAAGATGGTTATCGCAATTTAGTTGAGTTATTGCTAGTTCAAGGAAAAGTTGATGAAGCTGCGGAGTTATCTTATAATGCTCTCATCCAACATCCCAGTTGGACAACTCCCCAAGAGTTTTGTACTTTAGGTAATGGTTTAATAGAAGAAGGCAAAACAAAGCAAGGAATAACTTGTTTTGAGCAAGCTATTAAATTAGATCCTAAATTGTGGGAAGCTCACTATAGTTTAGGAGAAATATTTAGCTCTCAACAAAACTGGGATGAAGCAGTTAAATATTATCGACAAGTAGTAGAGTTAAATTCTGAATCTATAGAGTCTTACTATGGTTTAGGTAAAGCTTTAGCAGAAAAAGAAAAATGGCAAGAGGCGATCGTTTGTTATCAGCAAGTCATTAAATTAGATGCTAATAAAACTCAAGGAACTTTTCTCGAAAGTGAGAATAAGATAGATATGGGAGAAGTTTACCATCTGTTAGGAAATGCTTTACAAGAAATAGATCAACTTGATGAGTCTGTAGCAGCTTATCAACGTGCCATTGAATTAACAGGAAATTTACCAGATGAAAGATTACTGTGATAAATGTTTGCTACAATCTAGTTTAGACTTGTGCTTACGAGTCATAACTCAGGAGGAATAGAATCAAACTTTTTTTAAGTAGGTGAGCATAAAATTTACGCAATATTTATAGGGCGGATTTTGAAAGCTATATCGGGCTTACGTCAAAGCTTTTGGTTAAACCCACCCCTACAATTTTTTGGTAGTGCGTCAAGGAAGTGTGGGGAGTGTGGGGAGTGTGGGGAGTGTGGGGAGTGTGGGAAGTGTGGGGAGTGTGGGGAGTGTGGGAAGTGTGGGGAGTGTGGGAAGTGTGGGGAGTGTGGGGAGCAAGAGGAATAATTGTAGCTGTATCTTTTTGTGCAATTGTGGCAGTCGTCCTAACTTTTTAGTTACTCAAGCTGAAAAATTTACACTTTTGTCACCCCCAAAATGCCAAAACGTTTATATATTAGTGCTTTGAGATTATATTTGCCAGCAATACGCGACTTATCCCACACTTTGCTGATGCACTACCCAATTTTTTTAACGTCTAAAGAGATGTTTAATACCAGTTTGATAAATCTTTGCCACAAATATTTAGGTTCCTGCTTAGGAGACAGGAGTCAGGAGTGAGAAGAAATAGACATCTCCAATAATAAAAAAGAAAATCAATTATCCCGCAGAAGTCATCAATATATTTCTCCCTGTTCCCTACTCCCTACTCCCTATTCCCTATTCCCTATTCCCTCTTTTCTGGAGATGTCTAACGAAAAGCGTTATAATACCAAACGTAAAAAAAGAATATGACAAATATGACATCTGAATCTTACATTTTTTTAGCTGGTGCAAGTCGAGGGGTAGGACGAGAAATTGCTAAATGTCTAATTGCAGAAAATCAAAAAGTTAAAGCATTATTGCGTTTGCCCGACACTAAACCCGAATTGGAAGCAATGGGTATTAAAGTTGTCATGGGTGATGCTTTAGATATGGCATCTGTGGAAACTGCAATGCTAGGTGAGGAAAATATCGCCACAGTCATCAGCACTATTGGTGGTTTACCGAAAGATGGTGAGCGTGCCGACTATTTAGGTAATAAAAATCTGATTGATATTGCTGTCAGAGCTAAAGTACAACAATTTATCCTCATTACCTCTATTGGTAGTGGTGAAAGTGCAGTTGCTTTGCCACCCCAAGCATTAGAAACTCTCGGTGCGGTTTTGCAAGAAAAAGAAAAAGCAGAGCAGCATTTGATTAACAGTGGATTAACTTATACTATTATTCGCCCTGGTGGTTTAAAGTCGGAACCAGCTACAGGTAATGGTTTTTTAACTACAGACTATAAAATTGCCGGAACTATTCATCGAGCTGATGTAGCTCAGTTAGCCTGTGAATGTTTAACTTCCGAAACTGCTAAGAATCAAGTTTTTTCAGCTATAGATCGTAATATGACTTATGGTAACAAGACTTAGGCTTTGAAAGTTAATATTTCTTAAGGCAACAGTGGGAGCATCTTGCTCCCGTGAAATTGATAATGAATATTCCGTTCTGGAAAGTTTTACGCCAGCAAAACATTTTTCATGTAGTATTTCATGTCGGCGACAGCCAAAAAGTAAAACAAAAATAGTTATCCATTATTCATTATTCATTATCAATTAATAAATCAACTATCCTGCTGTTGCTGCCAATCAGATATGACTTTTTCTAAATACCAAATCCTATCTCTACCAGGATATTTCTCTTTAACTTTTGCAATTAATTGTTCTGCTATTTCCGAATGTCCGCCAACCATTCTTAAAAGTTTTTGTTCCAGTTGCTTAGACTTATAATCTTCATCAATATTCTGATTCTCACGAGGTACAGTTGTCTGAATTTTCTTCAAATTATCCAAAGTTTTTTGATAATTCTTCCAGTCTTCAGCATCTAAAAATAATTTAGCAGCATTCTGATAGTCATCTATGGCTTTTGTCATTTCTTCTAAACGAGAATAAATAATGCCTCGGTTATAAAAAGCTTTTGCTTCACCGGGATTAATTTTTAATGCTTGTTCATAATCTTTAATTGCCTCTTGATACCCACCCATATCCCGATAAGTATTACCTCTCGTTACATAAATAAGTGAATTATTTGGTTCAATTTTTAAAGCAGCATCAAAATCAGCGATCGCTCCTTTAAAATCTCCCATTTGACTACGAATCATACCCCGATTTCGATAAGCTAAAACATCTTGATTATTAAATTGCAAAGCTTGATTAAAATCTGAAATTGCCCCTAAATTATCCCCTTGTTTATAACGAAGAATTCCTCGACAACAATAAGCTTGAGAATCTGAAGCATCCACTTGTAATGCCCAGTTTAAATCTGCTATTGCTCCCCGACGATCGCCCTTTTCAAATCTTCTCAACATTCGAGTTAAAAATGTTTTACTATCACCTTTTTCCCACTGAAGATTATTATCAGTTTTAACAGCAGGAGAGACTATACTTTGCAACTGTTTAATATTATCCAAACATTTCCGACAATTAACAGCATCCTTCTGTTCTAAATACAATTCTGCACCACGCTTAAAACTAGCAATTGCATCTACTTGATTATCTTGTTTACGGTAAGCATTACCTAACAATTTATATGCTGGAGCATAGTTACTATTAATAGTAATTATTTGATTAACATCTGCAATAGTTCCCAAAATATCTCCTACTATTAACCTAGCAAGACCACGACCTAAATAAGCATCTATATAATTAGGATTAATTGCCAAAGCTTGAGTATAATCTGCAATTGCTTCCTCCCTATTTCCTAAATCAAACTTTGCCAAACCTCTACCATAATATGCTTCAGCAAAGTTAGGATTAATTTCTATAACTCGACTAAAATCTTGAATTGCTTCTTGATATTTTCCTAAACTAGATTTAGCGACAGCTTGACTATATATTTCCTGTTCCATTGCACTAAAGTTATTTTATGAATCATCCTAGCACTTTTATTTTATAAAAGGTTTTCAGTTCAAATTAACTGTTATCAAAAAATTTTATCGTAGGGGTTTAGTATCCACACCCAAGTAAAAATCGTATTTTAAGAGCAAAGCACTACAATTTTTTTGACCAATCATTTCATACTGCTATACAATATTGTTTTCTATTCCCTATTCCCTATTCCCTATTCCCTTAATTTTGACTTTTAACTTCCGTGAATAGGAATTTCAATTAAAAACTCCGCTCCCTCTCCTGGAGCAGAAATACAACTCAACTTTCCTTGATGTTCATCCACCACAATTGAGTAGCTAATAGACAATCCTAAACCAGTTCCTGAACCAACAGATTTAGTAGTCATAAAAGGGTCAAAGATCTTAGTTTTAACTTCTTCTGTCATCCCACAACCATTATCAGCAATTTTGATTTTTACCCAATCAGTATCTGTCACTTCAGTCTTAATCAAAATTTGCGGATTCATAAATTTTTCTCCCCTATCTATAGAAGTTTCTAAAGCATCTATAGCATTTTCAATAATGTTAAAAAATACCTGATTTAACTTACCAGCATTACAAACAACTAGAGGCAAATCCCCATATTCTTTGATAATCTGAATTTGCCTCTCACTTTGATTTCCTATCTTCTTAGAAGCATAACAACGATGCTGCAAAATTGACAGACTAGACTGAATATTTTGATTAATATCAACTGACTTTTTCCCAGATTCATCTAACCTGGAAAAAGTCCGCAAATTTCTCACTATATTACCAATTCTATCTGCACCATTTTTCATTGAATTCAATAAATTATGTATGTCTTCTCCCAAAAATTCTATATCTATTTCTGAGAGAATATCATTAACTAAAGGTGTAGGTTCAGGATATTCTTGCTGATAAACATTAATTAGTTCTAATAACTCTTCAAAGTATTCAACCGCGTAGTCAACATTTCCATAAATAAAACTCACAGGATTATTAAGTTCGTGAGCAATTCCTGCTACCATACGTCCTAAACTTGACATTTTTTCTGTATGGACTAATTGAGCTTGATTACTCGAAAGTCTGGCTAAAACTCCTTCAGTTGTCAACAGTTTGTCTAAAGTTTCTTCTAACTTCTGCATTTGATGTTTAATTTTTCGCTCCCGTGCTTCTAGTTGTTCTGCCATTATATTAAATCCTTTAGCTAACCTATCTACTTCATCGTTATAGGTAACAGGAAGTCTAATTTTTAAGTCACCACTAGCTAACTTTTCTGTAGCATTAGTCATTATACTAACTCGACTTGCAATTAAATTTGACACTAAGTAACCCACTAGAATAGCTATTACCGATCCTAGGAAAGACAATGAACTAATCAAAAGCCAGAAATTTCTTTTTGTTATTTCTAAATCTGTTATGTCAGAGACAATAACTAATTCTAATTCAGTAGTATCTAATCCTAATATAGTTATAGTTTTAGTAATGTAGAATTTATCGCCAATTTCAATATTTTTTAAGTTGTTCTGAGATAATTCTTGAATTTTTTCATCAGAAAAAGTGTAAGCTTTTGGGAAACTAGAAGCAATTATTTCTCCCTTTTGTAAAGCAATAATATTTTCAGTTATTCCTTGAGTTACTTCTTCTAGTAATTTATCACTGACAGCTCTACCAACAATAATACCGCCAATAACTCCTTGATTAGATTTAATTGGTGCAGTTCCTATTAATATAGAAGGTGCTGGTTTTTCTGCAGCAATGATGTTAGAGAAATCCACCCCATTAATCACCTGTGAAATTGCTGTTTGATTAGGGATTTTTGCCTGGTAAAGTATCGAGCTTCGCAAATCTGCTAACTGATTACCATTTTTGTCTACAACCTGCATTAAATCTAGAGATAAATTTATTCTTAAAGGTAATAATTGTTGTAAAATTTCTGTTTTATTTTTTGATTCTAATGCTTTTTTAACTCTTGTTACCTCCACCAGTAAGTTAGCATCTAAGTACATCTGCTTGATTTTCTTTTGGAATCCTCTTAAAACCAATGAAGCAATATTTTTGACTTCTTTTATTTCCTTTTTTTCAGTATATTGTACAAAGAAATAACCAATACTCAAGGTTCCTGAAATCCAGATTACAAGGAATACTAAAACAAACGGTAAACTTATTTTTTGTTTTAAAGGTAGATTTGAATAAGGGTTAAACTTAATATTTTTCATTAATTGAATTAAAGAAAATAAATGTCTATTAAATACCTTTTTATTGATAATTACTTTGTTTTTAATGCCTATCATTTTTTTTATTAGCTAATCAAAAAGAGAATATAGATATTAATTATAGTCTATACCCCATTCTAAGACAGCTATATATTATTTGCAAAAAAACTTTCCCTTGCTCCCTTGCTCTTTCTCTTGCTGCGTAGGCGATCTGTACTTAATTTTCTCTATCAAATACTGCGGAAACTTTTAAATTAATGGCCTTAAATCCAGGACATAATACTAAATCATTACCAGAAAAGCTACCTACTTCTGCTTCTGCATAAGTAGTTCCCGTTAATTCTAAGACTAATATGCTTTGATTTTCTGGGTCAACAATCTAATATTCAGGAATCCTACAATCTTGATATTGAATTCTCTTAGTAATATAGTCTCTTTCTCTTTGTAATTCTCCAGGAATAAGAACTTTAACAACTAATAAAGGAAGTGAAATAGATAGGCGAATTGTATTCTGTTTTTGATAATTATTGAATATTTTATTCTCGGATAATAGTCAGATCGGGATAGGGATTTTAGCTTCACCTCTCACCTCTAATTCTAATCCTTGACCCCGGACTATACGATGACCTAAAAATAAGGCAAATTTCAGCAATAAAAAAGTAGTAATTTCAACATTTAAACCTGATTATGGAGGCACTTAAATT
>JBCDJM010000203.1:0-14321 GCA_038747755.1 Cyanobacteria bacterium P01_H01_bin.35 | reverse complement strand
GATTATTCATTATCAATTAATGAAGAGACGGTGAACAATTATTAGGATTAGAAAAATTACTAGTATTTTTTGCTACATTTTATTGCAAATTTATCAGTCATATCCTTAAAAAAAGGAGATAAATTCAATTTAGCCCAAAAATTTAATGACAAACATTATAAATCTATCAATAACTCGGAAGTTAACCATCAATAAGGGAAAAGGTCTAGAAGCAGAATAACTTTTCGAGCAATTTATCTGGATAATCTCTCCTCTAATTTTAGATACTGATAAATACTTCACAAAAAGCTGCGGTCGCTAACTTGTTCTCAAACCTAAAACTTAAGCTTATCAAACTTAATGAGCAAGAATATATGGAGGGACTAATTGCTTATCGCAGTCAGCACAACGAACAATAAATAATACTTGAAGCTAGGTTTAAGAGGATATAAAAACATAAGTATTCACAAGAATGAACAATAATATTAATTCAATAAATGATAATTATGAACTTTCACAATCTTACTATCAAGCAGAAAAGCTAGACTTAGATTCATGGTTTCAGGTAGCTCAGATAGATTACGAAAAATTAATAGAAGAATATTCATTTAATAATCTATTTAAAGGATTTGCTAAAAATCAACTCAAGCTTCTAGATATAGGATGTGGTACTGCTAAATTTCCTAGTTTATTAAACAAAAAACTTGATGGGGATATTCATTTATTAGCAGATTTACTCGACATTTCGGAATACAGTCTACAGGTGGCACAAAAAAGATTTGATAGTTGTCAGAATTTTAGTACAAATAAAACCTACTTATCTGCTATAGAAAATATTCAGCAATTAGTTGAAAAAAATAATATCTACGATATTATATGGGCAATTCATTCTTTTTATACTGTTGATAAAAATAGAATGGCAGATGTCTATCTTTATTGTCTAGATTTATTAGGTGATAATGGTAAATTTTTAATTTATCAACCTGCTGAAAAATCTTCTTACCACAATTTATATGATTTTTACCTTAGCAATTATCCAGAAGGAAAAAAATCCACATATTTTCTAAAATCTGAAGAACACAAGCAAATTTTGGATAGATTAGGAATAAATTATGAAAATCTAAGATTTTATTTTACTCACAGCATAAATTTTGAAAGTATAAATGTACTTGAAATATATTTAAAACAATGTGTTTTTGATGATAAATTAGATGTATTAAATTGTTTTCAACCTATATTACAAAAGTGTTTTTATCGAGAAACTAATCAATACAAGTTTGAGCAGATAGTTGATTTGATTACTATTGAAAAAGCAAGTAATATTTAGCAATACAAGGAAGATAAGAAACCATGATAGATAATTCACAAAAATCTGCGCTCGCTAACTTTTTCTCAGACCCAAAACTCAATCTGGTTCAACTTAATGAGCAAGAATATATGGAGGGACTAATTGCTTATCGCAGTCAGCATAATGAACAAGAGATGATTCTTGAAGCTACGTTTAAGGCGATAGAAAAACATAAGTCTTCACAAGAAAGCTACACTATCCTTAGTATAGGTTGTGGCAGTGGAATTTTTGAGCAAGCTTTTTTGACAAAGCTGCTTGAGTTGAACAAATCTATTCATTTTGTTGGAGTAGATCCAAACAAAGTAGAGTGTGTAAAAATACAAGAATGGTGTCAGAAACTTAGCACACTTAAACCAGATAAATTTGGGTTTGAAATTCATCCCGTGACCTTAGAAGAATTTGAACCACTTCAAACTTTTGACATTATTTTATTAATTCATACATTTTCCTATTTTTCAGAAATTAAATCCTCTGTTGAGAAGGTTTACGAACTTATTGGGGAAGAAGGAATAGCAATTGTTGCAATAAATTTAAAAACAGTAATAAGCGAACCTTACTACTATGTAAATCAGCAATTTTATCAAAGACAAAGGTTTTATAGTGATGATTTATATAAAGTCATTTCTGAACAAAATATTTCTTTTCATCAAGAAATTATAGACTCTCCAGTAAATATTACAAAATGTTTTCAAAAAGATTCTCAATTGGGTAAATATTTATTGGATTTTATAGTTGATGCTAATACAACATATTTTTCTCCTTCCCAATTACAATTCTTGCTGGATTATTTTAGCAGTGTTTCACAAAAGTTGGAAGGTGGAGAAATTATGATTCCAAATTCTGTAAGCTTTTATTCTTTTCAAAAGAAGAAGGAAGAAGAAATCAAAAAAGCGTACTAAGGAAAAATTGTGAATTTAATCAGTAATAAATCTATGAATCAAACTATGCCAAATTAAACCAACAATAATTAACCCTAAACCTACTAACCAAATTTGCTGCTCTACCCAAAAAGCTAAAAATAAACAAGAAGCTAAACCTACCCAACCTAACCACTTAGGATAAAGTCTTTCTTCTGGAGAAAGTTGGAGAGCTGCAAAATTAGTAATAGCATAATAAATCAAAACATTAAAAGCACTAAAAGACCAAGTAGTTTTAACATCTCCAATTAAAACTAAAAGAGCGATCGCTACTCCCACTAGAACCACCGCAACATAAGGTGTAGTTTCCCCACTATTTAACCTAGCAAAAATTCTAGGTACATCTCTTCGCCTTCCCATTGCCAACAAAACTCGTGACAAACCCAAAATCAGATTTAGTAGCACTCCCAACATTGCCGTAATAGCACCAACAGCAATTAATTTCGGAATTACAGGAATACCTAAACCCGATCTGGCAATAACTTCCAAAGGTGCAGCTAGACTTACATCTGCTTGAGATAATTTATCTATCACTTCTTTACCAACTATCACGCTAACTATAGAGATAGAGATATATAACAAACAAGTGACGAGCATCGTGAGAGCGATCGCTCTAGGAATAGTACGTCGTGGCTCCTTAACTTCCTCACCCAAAGTTGCAATACGTCCATAACCAGTATACGCAACAAACATTAAAGCCGCAGCTTGTAGTAAAGATGCTATAGGTTTATCCCCAGGAAAAAAAGGTGTTAAATTTTCTCCTCCAGATAAGACAACTTTAGGTATTCCTGCCAAGATAAATATAGCTAGAGAAAATAATGTAATCGAAACAATAATAATATTAGTGACATTAGAGCGACGAATTCCACTTAACACAACTATAGTTAATACAACCACAGCAGTTAAAGCAGTCAACACCAACCAAGTTTGATTATTCACACCAAAAGCATTAAGCAAATAACCAGCAAAACCCAAAGCAGCAGTAGCAGCAGAAGCACTTTTAGCTAATAGAAACATCCATCCAGCGATGAAACCTAACCAATGATTTAGATATTTGTAACCATATTCGTAAGTACCACCACTAACAGGATGGTTTGCTGCTAACTGAGCGCTATTAAAACCGTTACAAATAGCAACAAGGGCACCTATTGCTACAGCAATAATTACCGAGGGGCCTGTAATACCAGCAGCAATACCAATACTAACAAATACTCCAGTACCGACAATTGAACCTAAACCCATAAGGGTAGCGCCGAATACGCCAATTTCTCGTTTTAGTTGAGGTGTCATTTCAGTTATAGCGCGTAGCGCTAGGGAATAGGGAACAGCGAACAGCGAACAGCGAACAGCAAACTATCAAAGGATTTCAGGATTTATAAATTTCCTAACCTTAATATATAGTGCTATACCAATTATTAGTTATTAGTTATCAGTAACTCCTGCAATAGGGAGGCTTGAAATACTTATGTTTGCTTTTTTCATCCTCTTAATAGAGAAGGTTTTGAGCATTATTCCTTAAGTAAACATATCTTATATCGAACCTCAAAGCAAGAATTTAACTTCTGGTTTCAAGTTGGGTTAGGGGTTTGCAGGTTAGGAGTTTGGAGACAAAACCCCTACAAGACATTATAGCTTTACCTCATAACAACGGGAAGCACTGTCAACTTCTGACTGATAACTGATAACTGTTAACTGATAACTGAAATTACTTCAGACTTCAGAAGTATCTCCACCAACAACAACATTCCTAATACGCAAACTCGGACCCCCACAGCCAACAGGTAAACCATTTTGCCCACCTTTACCACAACCGCCAGACTCATCCCAATAAAAATCATCAGCGATCGCTTCAATATCTGCCAAAGTATTAAACACATTTCCAGAAAGAGTCACATCCCTTACGGGTTCAGCTAACTCACCATTTCTAATCATCCAAGCTTCTCCAGCACTAAAAGTAAACATTTCCCCATTAGTCATTCCACCAAACCAGTTCCGAGCATAAACTCCCTCCTTAATATCACTAAATAAATCTGAAACAGGAGTCTTCCCTGGAGCTATCCAAGTATTAGTCATTCTGACTAGAGGTGGGTAATGATAATCCAGACAACGTGCATTACCTGTAGGTTTCTCCCCTAATTTTCCAGCAGTTTCCCGTGAGTGCAAACGCCCTACCAAAACCCCATCTTGAATCAACTGGGTAGTAGTTGCTAAAGTACCTTCATCATCATAAATATAACTACCTCGATGTACTTCTCCCTCTTCTCCATTTAGCATCGGTGGCACCATTGCACCATCAAATATTTGTAAATTCTCAGGACCAAATCTCCTACCAATTGTCATAACTTCTAATAAATCGGGATTTTCGTATGCCATATCTGCTTCTGAAAGATGACCAAAAGCTTCGTGAACAAATAAACCTGTAAGAATAGGGTCAATAACTATGGTATAAGTATTACCTTGAACGACCGGTAAAGCTAGAGAATTAACAGCTCTCTGCGCAGCACTACGAACTTGATTGTCCAAATTAGTTAAATCTTCATAGGCTTTGCGAGAACCAGTAGTTTCCCTACCAGTTTGTACGGTTTCCCCATTCCTGGCAGTAGCAGCAAAGCGCATTTCCATATCTGTCCAAGATTGTTCCAGCATGGTTCCTTCGGAAGTAGCTAGAATGATTTTTTGGGTACTATCCCCATAACGAACAGATACAGTGGCAATTCGAGGATCGACAGTCCGCAGAACTTGGCCATAATGTTCGCAGAGTTCTTTTTTATTGGCTAAAGATATTTGACGGGGGTCTTTACCTGTGAGAGAAACTATATGAGTTGCTTGAATAATAGGTATAGGAGCTAGAATAGTTTCTTCTTCCCCAATAAGTTTGGCCGCAGCGATCGCCTCTTCTATTCTTTCTTTTAAGGTAGATATTTGATTAAAACTGGCAAAACCCCAAGCTCCTTTATGACAAGCTCGGACTTGACCACCAATGGAAATACCTTCACTTAGGGTTTCTATTTTGTGGCCTCGTAAGAGAATATCTGTTCCTTCGGATTCTTCTAGGCGAATAGCCAGATAATCTACTTGAGAACTATAATCAGCTAGCAGGTCAGATAATAGATTTTTTGGTTCGGTTAGTGATATAGACATTTATATTTTTACTGTTAACTAACATTAGTATAAATTGATAATGCATAATTGATAATAGATAATTTATAATCGATAAAATCAGCGTTTAATAATTTATTTTACCGAAAAAATTTGGGTATGCGCCTCCCCTTTTAAGAGTATGAAAAAAATATTTAACTCAGTATTTCAAGCTTCCGACTAAACTCGGAAGTTCACTGATAACTGATAACTGATAACTGATAACTGAAATGAGCATTCCCTATTTCCTATTTCCTATTCCTCAATCGTAATATCGGAGATTGCGGTGATTTAGTTCGGTTATACCAACATAAATAATGTATGAATGCCGATACCCTAAGTATTAAGTCAGGTTTACTTCTATAAAAATAACTAACCAGAGAACATTAAAGCTTTTGTAGAAGTCTGAATTTATTAGTTAATAAATTAAAATTATTTATTCATTTATTTTAGTAAAAAAATGGAAAACTATGTATTACCAACTTTAAGTGATATTTTTGCCCTAGAGAGGTCAAATAATAATTTGTCTGCAACAAAAATGAAACTGACAAGGGAAAATCCACCTTCTTCTATAACAGAGAAAAATCAACATTTATATTTAAAAGCTCAAAAGGAATGGTATAGTGCCATTGCTTCTATTAATCAACTGCTAGAAAAGTCAGTAAAAATCTCAGATTATCAAGATTTAAAAGTTGGAGATATCACGAAAAATGACAAAGAAAAAGGAATCAAAAACCCTACTTCTTTACTCGAAAATTGGGAATCTCAAACCAGCTCAAAATGCCCTACTTCTAATTCCTTATTTTCTCATCTTAAATCATCTCGTGGATTAGTATTATCTAGTCCAACTCCTGTCTTAACAAATCCTGCTTTAACTAAAAGTTTTTCTACATCAATATTTACCAGTAAAATACCAGAAAGTTTAGACTGGTTATCAATCTTGAGACGGCAAACCTTACCTCTATTACCAGCAGCAGATAGTATTAATTCCTTACCTACTACAATACCAATATTACCTTTATCGACTAAAGATCCAATCACAAATGAGCAGTTTTGTTTGGTTTTAACTGCTGAATTTAGTTTAATTATGGTATTAGGAAAAAAATTAGATAATACACCAGCTTTTCTATTTTCTTTTGACCCAGAAATAGTTAAAAAAGCATGGATTGTCTTACGCAAACGAATAGTATTACCGACATATTTGCAGGCTATAAATATTGATAAACATCAAAAAAATATTTCCCAATCTTATCAGAGATTATCTATTTTAGATCGTCTGTTTGAACAGTTTTCTCCTATTGCTCCTGACTACAAAATAGTCATGGAATTTAGTCGTTTGTTATTGGATAATTTACCAAACGTAGATAGTAAAAATAATGAATCATTAGAAATTAATATTCCTAGCAAAAATAGAGAAAATAAAGAAACTACTACATCACTAAAATCTACCATTGAAAATCTTAAATCTCCAGATGTGGAATTGTTACAAGCGATCGCCCACGAAGTCAAAACTCCTTTAGCAACAATTCAGACTTTAACTCGCCTTTTATTAAAACGTCCTAATCTAAATCAGGAAGTAATCAAAAAGCGTTTACAAATGATTGATGCTGAATGTACTTCTCAAATAGAACGCTTTAATCTAATTTTTAGAGCAGTAGAATTAGAAACTCAGCAACCTTTTAAGCAACAATATCCATACCTACAATTAACAACTATTCCTCTAGCTGAAGTCTTTCAAAAGAGCATACCTCGTTGGCAACAAAAGGCAAATAAAAGAAATCATACTTTGAAAGTTATTTTACCTCCAAAAATGCCAACTGTTGTTAGTGACCCAACTATGCTAGACCAAGTATTAGGAAATTTGATTGAAAATTTTTCCCGAAATTTACCTTCAGGTAGTCTTATGCAGGTGGAGGTAATGTTAGCTGGAAATCAACTAAAATTACAACTTAAATCTGATTCTGATGTAGGTGGAAAAAGTCACTCACCTTTCACCAGTTCCACAAAAACACCTTTTAAATCTATTGGTCATTTATTAATGTTTCAACCAGAAACAGGTAATCTGAGTTTGAATTTAAAAGTGACTAAAAATTTGTTTCAAGCAATAGGAGGAAAATTAGTAGTTCGACATCGACCAACTAAAGGAGAAATAATGACTATTTTCTTGCCAGTTCAATAATTTATCGATGTTTTAGGTAGTAGAATTGTGGGAAAAATACTAAAGTAAAATAAGTTATTTTTAATCTTCTTTGCTATTTGAAGATTGTACGAATAATTAAACCCTAATACTCAACTCTTGAATATCCAAATCTTGATTTGTATAAGAAACAGGAAATCGGGAAAAATTAAAAATCAGGGTAGATTTTTTTCCTATTTCCTATTACCTTTTGTACTATTTTAAAATTGGTATAGTTTATACTTCTTATTTTCAAGTTAATTAATTATGCTCATTAATTAATTATGCTCAAAATTATTCCCTTCGATAGAAATTTCTTCTAGGTCAATATAATTTACTTCTCCTAATTTAACTTGATTAGGTACATAAGTTACTTCATATTTAGTACCTTTAGGAACTAATACCTCTCTTTCACTATACATTGCCGAAAAATCCAATTTCTGTTGTCACATTTCCGACTGTCGCACCTGGGGTAACTACTTCTGGTAACTGGATATTTTTCCCAACTTCAGAATTAACAAAATTAGTCAACCAGTCTGGATAAGATAAGTCACCCACATCATAACCTAGTTTCAAAACATTGTTATAGTCACTCACCCCTAGTTTTCCATGAAGCAAAAACCCTAACCAGTCTGCTTGATGCAAAAAATAATAAGTTTGATTTGATAGAGAAATATTTTCAAGCAACCATAACAACTTTGCCAAACTAGAAGTCGCACTAATAACAGGATGATTAGCAGGAGCAATAGTTTTCAACTTATCCATCATTGCCACCCCCCTACCATCATTGTAAAGAAGCGCTTCAGTCACAGGTTCACCATAACTATTGCACAATAGTACAGTTGCCGAAGTACCATCAATAGCGATCGCTCGAATCTCTCTTCGCATTTCCTGGGGAATATTGGAAATGAGACTAAATAAAGCTTTTTGCCAAACATGAGACAATTTATTTTCCTGAGCATTTTCCCAAGGGTACTGGGTTTGTGCTTTAACCTGAAGATTAGAGTCAATAACCACAGCACGCGCTCCCGAAGTACCAAAATCGAGTCCTAGATATAAATTCATTTTCAATAAAAACTTGCTATAATATTGACATACTCCCGACGCTCCCCTACGGGAGAGCGCGGGATTCTTCAGTCAAGGAAGCCCTGACCGCAGTTTTAACAGAGGTGATGCCCTCCCCCTGTGTTGATAGCAATCCAATTTTCTGTATTAGGAGTGCCGAGTTATAGTCTCTATCTAGTTCCTGTCCACATTCAGGACATGAATGCCAGCGCTCTGATAAGCTTTTTGAGACTTTGTTCAAACATTCCCAACAATGCTGAGATGTTCCTTTCGGGTCTACTTTGATAATTCGTTTACCCAGTTTCCAAGCTACATACTGCAAAGCTTGAACAAACTGCCCAAAAGCTGCATCTTGCAAAGACTTATTTAATCCTGACTTAGCTGACTGGCCATTAGGTAAAAATTGACCATTATTACCTAATTTAGCTTTGCAACGTCGGACTAAATTAGCTATTTGTAGGTCTTCTAGAAATATCACGCTTACATCACTAAACAAAGAATAAGCAAGTTTGAATTGCCAGTCTAAACGTTGTCTAGCTATCAACTGATGCAGTTGAGCTATTTTACCCTTAAGAATTTTCCAAGGCTTTGAGTGCTTTGGTTTCTTAGCCAATCTCACCTGGAGTTTAGACAAACGGTGCTCAGAGAGTCTAAAAAACTTAGACACTTCTACAAACTCCCCATCAGATGTAACAGCATAGTGCAACAATCCTAGGTCGATACCTTTGGAGTTATCTTCGGTGGGTTGAATTTCTACAACCTCTACAGGTACAGTTTTATCTTCTATAGTGAAGCTGATATACAATCCATCCGCTTCTCGAATTACTGTACCTGTCTTAACCTTGAAACCTTCTGGTATTGGGCGATTGTACACAAGGGGGACTAAACCAATCTTTGGCAAATTAACACAAAAACGACCGTTAGCATTTTTGACAATATTGGTATTTGATAACTGGGGATAACTAAAAGAATTATAATAATGCTTTCCCTTGAATTTAGGTCTGCCACTGGTTTGGCCGTTTTTGTCAGGTTGGGTAAAGTTATCCATTGTGGTTTGAACACGCTGGACAATATCTTGCAATACCTGGGAGTGCATAGACTTATATTCAGGAAATAGTTTTTTAGTCTGTGCTAAATCTGCCAGTTGAACAGTTTCCCAGGCAACATAACCATTGACTATATTTGGGTGCTTGTCTCCTTTCTTTGTTATCGGGTTACCATTGCTGTCTTTTTTTCTACCGTCGCGCGTTTGTACTCTAAACTCTGGAATATTTTGATAAATTCGTTCTACAGGTACTACTGAAACATCTATAGGGCAAGCATTTACTGGCGTGCGCGTTGCTTCAAACCACTTCAACCTTTCAGCTAAACGGTAATTGTATTGCCTCCTAGCCATGGATAACCAATTAGCAATAATAATCGCTTGACTTTTACAGGGTTTTAGTTTGTAGTTGTATTTCAATAGCATAGAGAGTTAACTTCCTGCACTATACATCTGTTATTATAATGAATGTATATATAATTGTCAACAGCTATGCCTAAATAATTATGAAAAAAGATTTTGTATCTAGTGGTAGAGCCGTATCGGACATGAAAGCTCACTTAGTCTTGGTAACCAAATATAGAAAAAAAGTAATCAATCAGGAGATGCTCAAACGATTAGGAGAAATAGTAGACAACTTATGTACTAAATGGGACTGTAAGCTCATAGAATTCAATGGTGAACCTGACCATGTACATTTGTTATTTCAATACTACCCACAGTTAGAGCTACCAAAATTTGTAACTAATCTGAAATCTGTAAGCAGCAGACGACTGAGAACAGAGTTTTCAGAACAAGTCAACCAGGTATATTTCAAAGCTGTCTTTTGGAGTGAGTCTTACTTTATTGCTAGCTGTGGTGGTGTCAGTGTTTCAGTCCTGAAGAAATATATAGAAAATCAGGACGAACCACATACATAACGCCCGGCTTTCATCCCGATGCTCCCCTAATAGCTGCCGCTAGGCTCCGCCAACGGGAGAGCGCGGGACTTCCCGCCGGGGGAGTTAAATAGATTAATATATGCAAAACTATAACGTCTTAGTTTTTAGTAGATTGGGTTGAAGTCATTTCAGTTATCAGTTATCAGCTTGAATAGTAATAAATAATGCCTAGTGAGAGCATCCTACCAGCGAGTAAGGGAGCAAGATGCTTCCACTACCTAACTTCTTCCTTAATTAACTTGAAAAACCTCTCGAAGCGCTTCATCGAGAGTTGGCTTCATCACAATTCTGTTTTGATAAGAAACAATTACTCTTGCTAAAGTAGGCAAACTATTTTGCTCTGCTTCTAAATAAATAGGTTCAACATAAAGCAGAGATTTATTAATAGGAATTACTAATAAATTTCCTTGAATTGCTTTTGAACCTTCACGATTCCAAAGAGAAATCTGCTGTGAGATTTTTGGGTCTTGATTAATCAACGCTTCAATTTGTTCTGGACCATATATTAATCGTTGTTTAGGGAATTGATATAACAGTAACTTACCATAATTTTCTGCATCTGACCTTGCAGCCAACCAAGCAATTAAATTATTACGACTTGCTGGAGTATAAGGTAGAAGTAAAATAAATTCTTCTAAAGTTTCTTCTGGTAGTTTTGTAATGAGATAATAAGGTTCTACATTTTGTTGTTGACTACCATAAATCTCAATGGGAACCCGCCACAAATCTTCCCGATTATAAAATACACGGGGGTCATCCATGTGATAAGTTGCTAATACTTCAGATTGTATTTGAAATAAATCTAGTGGATAGCGAATATGAGTACGAAGACTTTTTGGCATTTCTGCTATAGGAGTAAACATATCTGGAAATACTTTTTTCCAGGTTCTAATAATAGGGTCTTTTGGGTCAGCAACATAGAATTTTACTGAGCCGTTGTAAGCATCAATTACAACTTTTACTGAGTTACGAATATAATTAAATTCATTATTTTCTGGGTCAGAATAAGGATAGTGATTAGTCGTAGTATAAGCATCAATCATCCAGTAAAGATAATTAGGATTTGTGTCAGTAATATTGTTGTTTCCAAAGTTAGGATTAGCTACGACTAAATAAGGGTCATTATCATAACGTAGAAATGGAGCTATCGCTCGGACTCTAGCATTAATATTGCGACGATATAAGAGTTTTGTTTCGGGTGTAAATTTATTAGTTAATAACATTCTCCAGTTCTTCAAATATTTAGCAAATATCCATCTTTGCCACCCTTTACCAATAACAATTCCTCCAGTTCCATCATAGGTATTATAGGAGTTTGCTTCTCCACTAGGATAATCTAATTCTCTATCTTTTTCTGCGGTGGAAGTAATGACATTAGTATTAGTAAGTTCTCCATAATAAATTCTCGGTTTACCAATAGGAATGCTGTATCTAATTCTGTCTAATACTTCTAAAGTGCTATTCTTTTCCAGAGTCGGATCTGGTCCGATATTTTTAACAAAATATTCTGGTAATCCATTATTTTCAACTTGATTAACTGGAGAAAGAGTAAAACCATAACCATGAGTATAGACTAAATTTTCGTTTACCCAAGTCTGTGCTGGTTCAGGTACAGATTCATAGTTTAGTTCTCTAGCTGCGATGATTACTTGTTGTTTTTCAGTAGGATTATTTTTTGTTCTTTGTGACTTTTGTTTCAGAAATGTATAACGGTCAATATCCGCATTTATAAATTCATAGTAAGGTCGAATTTGTTGTAATTGCCGATTTGTTTGTAAAATTGGTCTTGTATCCCAAAGGCGAATATTATCAATAATTAATTTATTATTAATTAAGTCAGTATAGGTAAGTTTATTATCTGGCTCAAAAAGTTTTACTTCTAATTTATCTACATCAATATAAGCTGCTTTTGTCAATTTAATACTACGTTTAATATAAGGAATTTCTCGTTCTATCTCATTCGGTTGTACGATTGCCATTTGTACAATTTCTGGTATTAACCAACCAGCAACTACTGCTATTGTTAAATACCAGGTCAGTATAACTCTTAATGAATAGCTATTAGCAAATAATTTTGCGCTAACTTTTTTATTTCTTTTCCTCTTGCGACCCAAACGTAGAAACCACAAACTTGCTTCAATATAAGGTTCAATAGTTTTGACTGAAAAAACTGCTTGCCAAAATAGAAAAAATGCAATTAATAATGCCAAAACTGCTAAAAATACATACACAGGAAATTGAACTTTGACATCGGTATAACCAGCACCATAGATTACACCGCGTTGAGAGTAAAGCAATTCAAAACAAGCGATAAAGTAACTAAATGCTATGGTTAATATCAAACCTGCACCTAAAGCATGAAGATGTCGTTGTTGTTGTTGAGAAAATTGATAAAATTTGCCTTTACTTAAACTTTTACCTGATAATAAATATATAATTGTGCAAGCAGCTAATCCATATAAAAATAATCCGCTCAACCAAAATTTTAATAGTTGCAAAACGGGAAGTTTAAAAACATAAAAGCTAATATCTATCTGAAATAAATCTTCACTTTGATTAAAGGGAGTGGTATTCAATAGCTGTAATATATTTCCCCAATGATTGGAAAGAATAAAACTTAAAACTAAACTGAGCAATATTGCAAATCCACTTAACCAGAATATAGGATTAATAATCACAGCAAAAAATAACAGAATAAATAATCCTAATAACCACCAGTTAGAGAGTATTGAGGTGAGTATTTGCCAAATTGATTCTATGTTAAATCCTGATGGGATTTGTGGGGATACCTTAGCAACTGTTAAATCAGGATGCCAGTAATTAGTAAATACTTCAATATAATGAGTTAAAATTAATCCTACTAATAAAATTAATCCGAATATAAAACATAACAACCAACCTAGTCCTAGTGACGGTTCAACACGCAATTTACTTGACGGCATAGTAACTGGAGGAATGAGCATTATTTCTTCAGATATTGAATCATTCACCTCGCCTTTTGAATCCTTAAATATACTGGCTAATCTTAGATTTGCTAAAAAGAAGCCTGCTGTAATTAAAAAGGTAATTATCCAAATTAAAGTTTCTGTTTGTAATTTCGTGATTAAGACAGGCAAATAATTTAGTTCTTGAAACCATAAAAATTCAGCCAATATGTTAGTTAATAAATCAAATACTACCCAAAATCCAAATAAGCAGATCAATATTGTTAATATATGTACTGGCTTAAGTTTTTCTAATGACTTTAAAAGCCTAAGTTTGAGTTTGTAAATAATATTGATTTTCATAATTTATAATTGTTTTAAAATATGGCTATTTTATTAACTTTTTTAGGATAGGTATAGTCCCTAATCTTTAACCAAATTCAGACATAATATAGGAATCCTTGCTTATGTTGTAACAAGTTTTATAATAGTTAAATTAAAATCAAAGCATGAGTAATACCATTTTAAAAAAAGAATGCTACAAAAAGTGCATCTCCATCAGAGATAGTTAAAAATAGCTATCTATCATTTTTCCTCTTTTATTCAATATTTTTTCCTTCTTCCTTGCTTCTACCATTTGTAATAAACGGTGAATGGCAATTCGCTCCTACCACCAAAATACCACAACTAAAATAGGATTGCTATAAATATTTTTTACCAATGGATAATTGAGGATTTATATAAGAAGAGAGTTTTCTTTATCATTATCCATTGTTAAATAAGTAATTATC
>JBCDJM010000202.1:0-14375 GCA_038747755.1 Cyanobacteria bacterium P01_H01_bin.35 | reverse complement strand
TTTAGTAGAATATTAAGCATAAATACTTACTTGATTGTTTAGTCATTAAGTTACCACTATGATTTTCTCCTAAATTCTGACTCCTGACTCCTGACTCCTGACTCCTTTTTGAATACTACATTTTGTCGTGCGGAATGTAGGATCTAAGGGTTGACTAACTATTATCTATTTGCTAACATATATTAACATAAACTCCTATATGTATCCCAAGATAGGATTATGGGTTATGTTCCACTTAGGAAAGCCGTAGAAATACTTGGCTTGCATCCTAATACATTACGCAAGTATGCAGATGAAGGCAAAATCGAAATCATCAAAAACGAGGCAGGGCAAAGATTGTATGACGCACAATCTTACATCAGGGGCGCAACTAGAGCTTCCCTTATCTGCTACTGCCGAGTCTCATCAGCAAAACAAAGAGACGACCTCAAAAGACAAGTTGAGTTCATGCAAAGCCAGTACCCAAAGGCCGAAATCATCAAAGACATTGGCAGTGGACTTAACTTCAAGCGAAAAGGTCTTAGAGCCATACTGGACAGACTCTTGCGAGGCGATAAGCTCACAATTATTGTTACCTGTAGGGACAGACTTACCAGATTTGGATTCGAGCTTATACAGTATTTGGTCGAACAAAACGGTGGGGAAATCCTGGTTCTCGACAAAACTATATATTGTCCAGAATCAGAAATGGTCGCCGATGTTCTCTCGATCATTCACATATTCTCCTGTAGAGTTCACGGACTTAGAAAGTACAAACAAAAAATCAAAGAAGATTCGGATTTACCTAAATTGTGAACAAAGGCAACTACTCAGACAATGGATAGGTGTGGCTAGGTTTACCTATAACCGAACCGTTGAATACCTTCAACAGCCTGACACAAAAGCTAACTGGAGAGCAATTAAAGGAGATATTTTAAGCAATCTACCTGAGTGGTCTAAACCTGTTCCTTACCAAATAAAATCTATCGCTGTTCGTGATGCTTGCACAGCAGTCAGAGAAGCAAAAGCTAAATATTCTAAGACCGGACAATTTCAGCAGGTGAAATTTAAGTCTCGTAAGAACCCAGTGCAGTCTTGCTATGTACCATCATCAGCAGTATCAGCTAAGGGTGTTTATCACACCAAGCTTGGTCAAATTAAGTTTTCAGAACCATTACCAAAGAGTTTTGGGGATTGTAGATTAGTTGTAGTTCGAGGTCAATATTATCTCTGTTTACCAGTTGATGCACCCAAACATCAGATAGAGAATAAACAGCGAATTGTGGCTTTAGACCCCGGTATCAGAAACTTTCTGACCTTATTTTCTGAAAATAGCTTTGGTTGGATCGCTTCTAATGACATGGGAAGGATTCAAAGATTGTGTCATCATTTAGATGATTTGATTTCGAGGTTAACTAAAGCTAAATCTAAAACCAAGCAGCGTATGAAAAAAGCAGCTAATCGACTGAGGTCAAAAATTAGAAACCTGATAGATGAGTTGCACCACAAAACAGCTTTATTTTTGGTGCCTCTTTCAGAGGAGCTTCGCTATCAAAACTTTGATGTAATTCTGCTGCCAACTTTTGAAGTTTCTCAGATGACAATCAAATCTAGCAGGAAACTCAGAAGTTTTGCAGTTAGACAAATGTTGAACTGGGCACACTATAGGTTTGAGATTTTTTTAAAGCATAAAGCTGTTGAATACAACAAAGTCGTTGTAGATGTAAGTGAAGCCTACACTAGCAAAACCGTTAGCTGGACTGGTGAAATCCTCAACAATTTAGGTGGCAAAAAAGTTGTGAGTGGCAATGATGGATTTCGCCTCGACCGCGACTTAAACGGAGCGCGTGGAATCTTTATAAAAAGCGTGGTAGAGAAATTTTCTACCACATTGGGAGATACCCCCTCAGTAAGTTAATCTTACTGTGCATTGTTAACAATTGTTAGCAAAATAGTATCGGTACAACTAAAGTACCTCTGTTAATTATGGCTTGATTAGTTCCAGGAGTGCTAATTACTGAGGCACCTTGGGGAATAGATAACATTTGCCATAACAGGGTTGCTACTTTACCCATAGCAACTACTACTGCACAAAACATTCCTAAAATATTAGCAATTAACCCAATCCATAAACATTGAATCACTTCTGCTTTTGGAGGGCGCATTTGAGGGTTTTCTAGTTTTTCAGATAACTTTACATAACGAAAACACCAGTAAATAGTAAAAATGAGTGCTGATAGACAACCAAAGGCTAAAAATTCTCCTATGTACAAATTTCCTGGTCTAGTATAGTCAGGATTATTAGTAAAAAATAGAGCAAATATTAAAATGATAATTGGAATAAAAGCAAATACTATTTGCACCCAAAAACCAACCCAACCCCAACGACGAAAAGCAAAAGCAATTTCCTGAACAGTTGGCGGAGAAGAATTTTCCATTAAGAAATTAAACATAGTTACTTGTCCGATAAAATCATCTTTTGATATATCATAAGCAAGAAAAAAATTATGTTAATTTAAAAATTTTTGATATAATAAAATATTTATATATTTATAATAGTCAAAAGTAGTATATAGAGGGGCCACAAAAACGTGGCTAGGAATGCCTATCGAAACCATCTACGGAAATCTGCAAGGTCTAAAATCTAACCAACTTAAACAACTGCAAAAGTTGTACCATCAGCGAGTGCCTGGCGATCGCTTAACTACGTCCGAATTTGCCCAGAGAGTCGCCTCTATCAGTACAGAAGTTGGCCAACCAGTCTGCGTATACATTAATCGTAGGGGACAAGTTATCCGGGTGGGAATTGGCACACCCCGCCAAACCCAAATCCCACCCCTGGAATTGCCCCGTTATGGTGCAGGTCGTCTGAGTGGTATTCGTTGTATCGCTACTAACCTAAAAGCAGAAATGCCTTCGGAAGGGACCATGACTGCAATGGTAATTCAACGACTTGATGCTCTGGTGATGCTGACTCTCACAGGTGAAGGGTTTAAACGTCGGGGTGGAGGAGCTACAGGTTACATTAAACAAACTTATCTAGCTCACCTGTTACCTATTCCCACACACGAACGAGAAAATAGCGATATTCAAGAGCTGAAATTTTGGAACGTATCACCTCCTCTAAGTCTGGATATGCTTGCCAAGCAAGACTTTATCGACTTGGTAGATGGATTGGAGGCAGAATTTGAGCGAGAATTTATTGCTCAAGAAGTTGATTCTGAGCAAGATTTAGTGCTGTTGGTGGGGCTAAAAATAGATAAAATGACTAATCAGCAATTTGAAGATGGATTGGCCGAAGTAGCTCGACTTGTTGATACTGCTGGAGGTCAGGTATTAAAGACAGTACATCAGAAGCGATCGCAACCCCATCCTCAAACTGTTGTAGGAGAGGGTAAAGTGCAAGAAATTGCTCTGAGCGTTCAAACTGTGGGAGCAAACCTAGTTGTATTTGACCGCGATCTATCCCCTGCTCAAGTACGCAACCTAGAGACAAAAATTGGTGTTAGAGTTGTAGATCGTACTGAAGTTATTCTGGATATTTTTGCCCAACGCGCTCAATCTCGTGCTGGAAAATTACAGGTTGAACTTGCTCAACTAGAATATACTATTCCCCGTCTGACGGGTAGAGGTGAAGCGATGTCTCGTCTTGGTGGTGGTATTGGTACAAGAGGACCTGGTGAAACTAAGTTAGAAACAGAACGTCGGGCAATTAATGCACGAATATCTCGGTTACAGAAAGAGGTTAATCAATTACAAGCGCACCGTTCCCGTTTACGGCAAAATCGTCAGCGTCAAGAAGTACCAACGGTGGCAATAGTTGGATATACAAATGCTGGTAAATCTACATTATTAAATACACTGACTAATTCAGAAGTTTATGCAGCAGACAAATTGTTTGCGACTCTAGATCCTATTACTCGTCGTCTGACTGTTCCTGATGCTATTACGAATAAACCAACTACAATTGTAATTACTGACACGGTGGGATTTATTCACGAACTGCCTCCTACTTTGATGGATGCTTTTCGGGCAACTCTAGAAGAAGTTACGGATGCAGATGCTTTACTTCATGTAGTGGATCTATCTCATCCTGCTTGGCAAAGTCAAATACGTTCTGTGATGACTATTTTAGCGGAAATGCCAGAAACTCCAGGACCTGCTTTAGTTGCGTTTAACAAAATTGATGAAGTAGATGGAGATACTTTAAGATTTGCTAACGAAGAATATCCCATGGCGGTATTTATTTCTGCTGCTCAGGGACTTGGTTTAGAAACTTTGCGTCAACGACTCGCGCAACTTATTGATTATGTTATTGCTTCTTGAAAGAAGAAAAAAGAGGGAAGAACGCAGAAGGGATAAATCGTTGTTTTTAACAATAGACATCTCCAATAATAAAAAATTAAATCAATTATCCTAGTCTTATATCATGTCTAGTTGAATAGTTATAGCTAGAGCTGCGTAGAATTGCTCTAGCCCAAACTAAAGATAGGGCTAGAGCAATTCTACAAACAAAAACTTTTTTGCTTGCTGATTATCCGGATATAATATTATTCATCCATTCTTTCTTTCTCCTCCTTACCGAATTATTAATTACTAATAATTAAATAATTCGCGCCTTGAAGCCTCCCCTTCGATAGGGGAAAAAGCGGTCGTTTAGCTACGCACAACTACGTTAACGGCTAAGAGCCGACATGAAAAGCGGAGCTTCCCGTAGGGTGGGATGGCGTTTGCTAACGCAAAGCTCTGCTAACGCGAAGCGTCCCGGAGGGAACGGTTTCCTGCTCTTAACAGAGCCGCGAACGCTTTATATGTTGCGGAGCAAAACGCCATATCCAATCGACCAAGAGAAAACTGCTAGGATATTTCCTGATATTCAATTCCCGTGCGGTTTTAACCAGAGGTAATTATCAATTATCAATTATTCATTAATTGATAATGAATTCCTACTCCCTAATTTAACCAATTAATATTACAATCGGTTAAGAAATATTATTTATGGATAATCCATTATGTCTGCTAACGTAGAAATTTACACCTGGTCAAGTTGTCCATTTTGTATTCGTGCTAAAGCCCTTTTAGATAAAAAAGAAGTAAACTATCAGGAATACCCTATAGATGGCGATGAGATAGCACGAGAAAAGATGGCCATCAGAGCAAATGGTGGTCGTTCTTTGCCCCAAATCTTTATCAATGACCAACATATCGGCGGTTGTGATGAGCTACATGGACTAGAAGCTGAAGGCAAACTAGACCAACTTCTAGCAGTTTAGTATCAATTTCGGTAAGACAAAAACTTTACTGAAATTTATTATTTTTTAGGGGTAATTCTTCTTTTAAGATGATTATTTCCCCCTACTTGATGACTGAAAATATTTTAAACTAATTAACAAAATTAAAGATGAAATTTGCATTCATCATAGACCCCATAGACAAACTTAACCCAGTTCACGATAGCACTGTCGCACTAATGGAAGCTGCTCAAGAACTTGGTCACGAAGTTTGGATAACGGAAATTAATCAGTTAACTATTATTGATAGTAAAACCTGGGCAACAATTAAGCGGGTACATTTTATCCCAATTGAAAGGGTAGAAAATAATTGGGTGGCAAGTAACCCTTGGTATGACCTAGGAAAAACTATGCTGGAACCACTGGAGTCTATGGATGCTGTATTTATGCGACAAGATCCACCAGTAACAATTCCTTATCTTTATGCTACTTATCTTCTAGACTATATTAATCCAGAAAAAACTTTAGTAATAAATTCTCCTCAAGGGTTGCGCGCTGCTAATGAAAAAATGTATGCTTTGCAATTTACAAACGCAATTCCTAAGACAATTGTTAGTCAAGATAAAGAGGTAATTAAAGAATTTGTAGAGGAACAAGGAGCAGCAGTTTTAAAACCTTTGGGAGGAAAAGCAGGGGAGGGAATTTTATTTTTAGAACCCATGGATCTAAATTTTAATTCCCTGATAGAAATTAGTACAAAACAAGGTCAAGAACCTGTGATGGTTCAGAGTTATTTACCAGCAGCAAAAGAAGGAGATAAGCGAATTATTATGTTGAATGGTAAACCTATTGGAGCGGTAAATCGGATTCCTACTGGTAAAGAATTCCGAGGAAATATGGCAGTGGGAGGTAGGGTTGCTCAGACAGAAATTACAGAAAGGGAATATGAAATTTGCGAGTATTTAGCGCCTAAATTAATAGCAGATGGTTTATATTTTGTTGGTATAGATGTAATTGGTAGTTATCTTACAGAAGTTAATGTTACTAGCCCAACAGGAATTAGAGAAATTGATTTACTTGATAATGTTAATTTAGGGAAACAAGTAATAGAATGGATAGTTGATAAATTCAAAATTCAAAATTCAAAAGTCAAAAGTCAAAAGTAATAATTTGTAATTAGATAGTAGGAAGTAGGGAGTAAGGAGCAAAGAAAAATTTGAAAATATTCTTTATCAACTCTAGTTCATTTTAGATAGCATATAGTAGTCATCAATAGGTGGTAACATTTTATCTAAACGGGTTTTGAGACCAAACCCCTACAGTTTTTTTCACAAATTATTTAGGATTGCTATACCTATCATTTTTCCCTTTGTTTTAAATATTTACCAATGGATAATTAATAATTAATTTATTATCAATTAATACAGATATTTCCACTGTTATGAAGTAGAATCATCTACAATATTTTCATAATTCACCTTCTAGATCATTTACCCAAGATATGCTTTAAATAATTATCAATTATCCATTAATAAATCCTTCTTAATAAACAATGAACAATCAAACTATTGGCGTAGCAGTTATCGGTACAGGATTTGGTCAAAAAGTACATATACCAAGTCTACAAGCACATCATAAAACTGAAGTATTAGCTGTTTATAATCCAGATTTAGAAAAAGCTAAATCAATTGCATCAAACCATAATATTCCTCATGCTTGTAACACCATAGAGGAAATTATTGACCTAGCTGAAGTTACTGCCGTGACAATTTCTACTCCACCATTTCTCCACTATGAAATGGCAAAGCAAGTATTATCCGCAGGTAAACATTTATTATTAGAAAAACCCACAACTTTAAAAGCAGAAGAAGCTCAAGAATTATATCATCTTGCTGCTACTAATAAATGTGTAGCAACTATGGATTTTGAATTTCGTTTTGTTCCTGCTTGGCAACTATTTGCAGAAATTTTAGCAGATGGATATGTGGGGGATAAACGCCTAATTAAAATTGATTGGTTAGCATCAAGTCGCGCTAACCCAACTCGTCCTTGGAATTGGTATTCTCAAAAGGATAAAGGAGGTGGTGCATTAGGAGCGATCGCTTCCCATACTTTTGATTATGTTAATTGGTTATTTGGTCCTGCTAAAAAACTTTGGGGACAACTTAATACTTCTATTAAAACTCGTCGCGATCCGACTGTAGGAGACCAATTAAAACCAGTAGATGCTGATGATACTTGTAATATTATGTTAGAGTTGGCAGATGGTACTCCTTGTCAAATTTGTATTAGTTCTGTTACCTATCAAGGGAGGGGTCATTTCTTAGAAGTTTATGGTAGTAAAGGTACTTTAATTGTTGGTAGTAATAATCAAAAAGATTATGTGCATGGGTTTAAAGTTTGGGGTTCTCAAAATGGGGATAATTTAGCAGAAATAAATATTCCTGAAAGGTTAGATTTTCCCAAAGTTTATTCTGATGGTAGAATTGCACCTTTGATTCGAGTAGTTGATAATTGGGTACAAGCAATAGAGGCAGAAAAATCTGTAGTTCCATCTCTAATAGAGGGTGTTTATTCTCAGTTATTAATGGATTTAACCCATGAATCTAATTTAACTGGTACTTGGGTAAATGTGCCAGATTTAGATGAATTTATTGAAAATAAAAGTAGCTTTTAAAAAAGCGGTCAGCAGTCAGCATTCAGCTATGAGTTATTAATTCGTTCTGATTGAGAGAAAATTCCCTAGAAATAAGTTTTTATCAAACTAGGGAATTAAATTATAAAGCAAAAGTTTTGAGCTGATAAAATCTAACTTTTGAATTTTGACTTTTGACTTTTTAATTCCGTGAAATAGCGCCTTTCATATTGCGCCAGGAAAAGTTTTGAGCCGATAAAATCTAACTTTTGACTTTTGAATTTTGACTTTTGAATTCCATTTAGCTATCTCTAATAATTGGTGCAGTTGCTAGACTTATAGCTGCTTTTTGCATAACTTCTATATCAGACTTTAACCAAGAACGTACATCCTGACATTGATGAGCGACTAGCAACCCCCATAATCTCCAAGAATTGAGAATTGGTACTACTAAATTAGCCTTAACCTGTATGCTACGCAGAAAATCTCTATGGCAAGGATGTATTGGTTCTAATTCAATATTTTCCATTGCTCGTACTCTTCCATTTTGATACATAGCAGCATATTCATCATTAAAACATTCATCAGCTCCTGTTGAACCATAAATTGATAGCTCCCCATCGCTCAAAGACTCAAATGTTACCTGTCCTTTCCATTCACGATAAAAGTAGTATAATACAACTCTGTCTACTTGAAGATAGTGTCTAATATTATCAATAGTTTTTTGGATAAAAGTGTTTCGTTCCACATTATTAGCTAGACGATCTGCAAATTTTTCTAAATCTGGGTCGCTATAATATATAATATTAGGATTATAATTAGAGTCTTTATTATCACTATTCACCATAGTCAGTATTAAATATAACTACTTATAATTTTTTCAGCTTGCCTAGTTAAATTGTTGGACTTATTTACAGTCGATATTTTTTTAGATCACCTTAGTTTGACTCATTTCCCATATTTTGGCAATGCCTACCTAAATAATTTATCATTTTTAGCATTTTTATAATGAAAAAAAACAGACAAAAAACTGTTGTGAGAAAAGTTGGTTCTGTATACTTTAGAGTTTTAGGAGTTACTCACTTTTACTGGAGTGATTTTTACCATTGGTTAATGACAATTTCTTGGCAACATTTATGGGTAATAATCATCAGTTGTTATTCTATAATTAACACTCTATTTGCATTTTTGTATTTAGGAAGTAATGGAGGAATTGCTAATGCTAAACCTGATTCTTTTATTGATGCTTTTTCTTTTAGCATACAAACCATGGCTACAATTGGTTATGGTGCAATGTACCCCACAAATATTTATACTCATACCTTAGTAGCTATAGAAGTTTTTATTGGTTTAATTGGGATGGCAATGATTACAGGGTTAATGTTTGCCCGCTTTTCATTACCAACAGCGCGAGTTCTTTTTAGTAGGGTGGCAATTATTTCTCCTTATAATGGCGTACCTACCCTCATGTTTCGCATTGCAAACCAACGCCAAAATTGGATAGTAGAAGCTCAAGTCAGAGTAACTATATTACTTAATCAAGAAGTGACTCCAGAAGGACATTCTCTGCAACGACTCTGTGATTTAGAATTGGTTCGTTCTGAAACACCAATGCTTGCTCTTACCTGGTCAGTAATGCACCATATTGATGAAAATAGTCCTCTATATGGTTGGTCTGAAAATGATTTTAGAGACTTAAATAATCAGGACATTAGATTTTTTGTCACCCTTACAGGATTAGATGAAACTGTTTCTCAAACTATTCATATTTGTCATGTTTATACATTAGACAAGATTATCTGGCATAAACGTTTTGTGGATTTAATGTATATAGGAACTGATGGTAAACGCTATTTTGATTACTCACATTTCCATCAAGTTATCCCTTTAGAGACAAGTAACAATGGTCATCAAATTAAGACATTAAAGTAAGATAATAAAAATAGTCATCACAGAATTTTATAGGGGAGCTTGGTGTCAGCAATCCCCTATAAATTAAAATTTTATTTTTAAACACATTATCAGTTCAATAATGGATAATGGATAATGGATAATTGATAATTGATAATTGATAATTACCTCTCCCTAAAAAAAAGAGGATTGAATAAAAGGAAAATAAATTCATTGTTTCTCTTGATCTAGTTGGCTTTAAACCTTAATTATTCGGTAATATTTGGGAGAATTATAGCGTTTCTCAAGCTAATGAGGTACAGTTGTTGTTCTTATTTTCTAATCCTTATTCCCCCATCTTCCCTACTCCCTACTCCCTACTCCCTACTCCCTAAAACAAAGGAATTTTGTACCTCACCAGTGCAGGAATTGCTATATATCATAAATTAATAATTTAAAACTATTCTAGATTAGATACACAGGGAGATATTTTTGAGATTTTAGGCGGTATGTTTGAGTTATATTTTATATAGCTTTGTTAAATGTTGTGGGCGAGTTTTGTGAAGATTTGATGAAGACCAGCCTTGGTATCTTTAGAAAGATAGTATAAATTTTGCTTATGAATTTAACGTATTTTCGTTGTTATATGGACAGGCACTATATAATCATTTAAGCAATTATGCGGTTATTTATCATTTTTTGATTCAAATATTCTGAACAACTGCAGAAGCTTAGTAAAGCTAAGAAATATAAGAGTTTAGTTGATAAAAAACAAGTACAAACATGAATTTTCCTACAATTGACGGTAGTAACAATAACTTAGCTAACCCTGAATTTCGTACAATTGACGGTAGTAACAATAACCCATATAATATCGAATATGGTCAAACTGGTGAAAATTTACTTCGTTTAACACCAGCAAACTATGCAGATGGAATACAAGAATTAGCTAATGGTCCAGAACCCAGGGTAATCAGTAATGTTGTATTCAACCAATCAGAATCTATCCTCAACAACCGTAATTTAAGCGATTATGTATGGTTATGGGGACAATTTCTTGACCATGATGTTACCTTGAGCGAATTACAGTCAGGTCCAGGAGCAGAAAGGATTAACATTGTCATTCCTGACGGCGATACAAATTTTACACCAGGTTCATTTATTCCTGTTACTAGGTCACTATTTGATGAAACTACTGGCACCGACCCCAGTAACCCCCGCGAACAATTTAACGAAATTACTGCTTGGATAGATGGTAGTAATGTCTACGGTAGCGATACAGAACGGGCTGACTGGTTGCGTAGTTTTGATAATGGAAAATTGAGAGTTACTGAGCATTCTACAGGAGATTTGTTGCCAACCGCAGGAGGCGACCCAAATGCTCCTCACATGGCGATGGATGGGGTACTTGGTCCAAGCACTTTTATTGCTGGCGATCCGCGAGCAAACGAAAATGCGGCCTTACTCTCAATGCACACTTTATGGGTACGGGAACATAACCGGATTGCGGAAATTATTGAAGCTACTCATACAGACTTATCTTTAGATCCTATTGCTCGTGATGAGGAGATTTATCAACGGGCGCGTAAAATAGTGGGTGCAGAAATGCAGAAAATTACTTATGATGAGTTTTTACCTGCTTTGGGCGTAACTCTCGACCCTTATAGTGAATATGATGCCACTGTTAACCCTAATATTAGTACAGAATTTTCTACTGCTGGTTTTCGGATAGGACACACTTTAATTAGTTCTAATCTACCACGTTTAAATGAAGATGGCACCCCCATTGAGGAGGGTTCCCTCACTTTAGCGAATGCTTTCTTCCGAGTAGATCCTATAACTGAACAAGGGGGAATAGAACCTTTATTGCGTGGTTTAGCATCCCAGGTGCAGCAGGAAACAGATGCCAAGGTAATTGACGACCTGCGGAATCTATTGTTTGGTCCTCCTAGCGGTGGACCTGTGGCAAATGGTTCAGATTTACCATCTCTGAATATTCAGCGTGGTCGCGAGCATGGTTTGGGCAGTTATAATGATGCAAGAGAAGCACTGGGGTTGACTAGGAAGGAGAATTTTAGTGATATTTCATCTGACCTAGAATTAGTGGCAGCGCTGGAGTCAGTTTATGATAGTGTTGACGATATTGACCTCTGGGTGGGGATGTTGTCAGAGGATAATTTACCCGATGCTAGTGTAGGAGAGTTGAATGAGGCAATTTTAGCAGACCAATTTACTAGGTTGCGGGATGGCGATCGCTTCTGGTATGAAAATGATTCTGACCTTGATAATTGGAAATTAGGCGAGGTGTCTGTTTCAGAATGGTTAGAGGATTTTCAGTTATCGGATATTATCAGGTTGAACACTACAATTGAGAATATTTCTGATGATGTATTCTTTGTTTCGACTTCAGTACCTAATATCAATGATGGTAGTCCTATTTCCTTAATTGTAGTGGCTAGTTTTTGTATGATTTTCAGCACTTCTAATATTTGGGGTCGTTTACGGAATATGTTGCCCAATTTCAAGAAAAAGTAGTAGTGATCGCTCCAGTACGGGCATCTTGCCCGCTTCGGGGTGTACCTTTGTGTGCGGACGCCCTTATGCAACGTCCCTACTACTCCCCTACTCTCTATCTATTTTTACTAACCGTTCCATCTCCAAAAATGCTGCCACTCGTAAAATCAAAGCTTCATTATAAGGTGCAGCAATAATTTGTACTCCTAAAGGCAAACCATTACTACGGCGAATGGGAACGGACAAAACTGGCAACCCAATAAAAGATAAAGGTTGCGTATACAAACCCAAATTCGGACGCACTAACACCTCCTCCCCTGCAATAGTCATTTTTTCTTGCCCTAATAGCGGTGCAACACAAGGAGTAGTAGGAGCTAAAATAATATCTACTTCCTTAAATATTTCCTCAACGCAACCTTGATACCAACGGCGGAAACGTTGAGCTTGGATATACCACTCTGACGGAATTAAAGCACCTGCCAAAAAGCGATCGCGAGTTGCTGGATCGAAATTTTGGGGACGGGTGCGTAAATTATCCAAATGCAAATTCGCGCCCTCAGCAGCAGTAATAATATAAGCAGCAGCTCGCGCCCGATGTGCTTGGGGTATTGTCACCCGCTGAGTCACACCCAATGCGTCCGCTACCTGTTCCACTGCTGCAAATACTTCTGGTTCCCCACCTTTAGCAAAATGACCGTCAGCAATAGCAATGCGCAAATCTTTAATACCTTGGTTCAGTTGAGGCAAACAACTTTCAGGAGGGCGGTTCGTACAAATTGGGTCTCTTGCATCGGACCCTTGTAAAACATCATAAACTGTGGCAATATCTCGCACAGACCGAGCAAAAGGTCCAACATGATCTAAACTACTGGCAAACAGAAAAACCCCTGCTCGTGATAAACGCCCATAAGTAGGTTTAAACCCAAAGACACCACATAAAGCAGCAGGTACGCGGATGGAACCGTTGGTGTCGGAACCGAGAGTGATCGGTACTAAACCCGCAGCAACCGCAGCAGCAGATCCACCAGATGAACCGCCAGATATGCGAGTGAGATCGTGAGGGTTGGGTGTTGCGCCGTAGTGAATATTTTCGGTGACAAAACCGTAGGCGTATTCATCCATATTGAGAGTTCCAACTAGGATGGCGCCTGCTTGTTTTAGTTTGGCAACGGCGGTTGCATCTTGGGTAGCGGGTGGGTTTTCGGCGTTAATTTTTGCCCCTGCGATGGTAGTTAAACCTGCTATGTCGTAGAGGTTTTTGACGGCAAAGGGAACTCCGGCGAGGAGACCGGGGTTTTTACCTTGGCCAATTTCTCTATCTATTTGTTTAGCGCTATTGAGTGCGCTTTCTGTCCTAATGGCGGTGAAGCAATTTAGTTTGCGGTTAGACTCGTAAATTTGTTCGAGACATTTGGTTACTAAAGTTTCGCTGGTGGTTTCCCCTATCTTGATGGCGGAGGCGATCGCTACTGCGTCAGTTTGGTTGAGGTTGATAGTCATTTCAGTTATCAGTTATCAGTTATGAGTTACCAGTTACCAGTTATCAGTTATCAGTACCTTCTACTGAATTAGGAGACAAGAAAATCAGAAATTTCCTTTTTTATTCCCTTGAAAGTGCTATACCTTATTTCTTAGTCATGTTTTAGACAATTAATAATTAATAATTCACAATTACATCTTTATTTTTTTTAGGATATGATTGACTAAAAGGCATTTTTTTTCTTTTTTATCCTTTATTTTTAGAGGTTTTAAACCTTAATTATATCATGTCCGCTGGTATCGTTTGTGTAAAATTTAGGAAAATATTTACCTTATGTAAGATTTTTCCTTTTCTTCTTTCTTCTCTCCTAGATAACTAAAGCCTTCTTATTTCTTCCTTACTTTCTTTATACAATACCGATGCTACCGGACATGATATTATTTGCTAATCAAAAATCAGGAAAAACGAAGGCTTCCGTAGGGGTTTAGCGGCTAGGAGTTTGGAATAATATCATGTCCGGAGTGCGATTCGTTTGGCCTAAGTAAACCCTAGTTTGCGTTCAGCCAGCCCGTAAAGGGAAACTCTGATATTCATGGAGGTTAAATTCCTTCTCGCGCGGATACCGCGTAACTCCATAGTCCCAGGA
>JBCDJM010000201.1:0-14398 GCA_038747755.1 Cyanobacteria bacterium P01_H01_bin.35 | reverse complement strand
TTTGAGGAGAATAATTGCAGAAAAATTGAGGGATAAAATATTCGACTAACTCCTCGATCATTCCCCATTTCTCCTGTCTCCTGTCTCCTGTCTCCTGTCTCCTCCTCTCACTCATAAGACTTTTTCAGCAAACTCTAATTATGGACAACTCACAAATTCATAGGAAAAACGTGATTAGAGAATTAGTAAAAGCAGGGGGTCATTAATTACTACTTTTGCCAAAAAACTCTCCTGATTTAAATGATATAGAGCATGATTTTAGTGCATTAAAGAGAGCTAGAATGTATTCACCTATCAATATATCTCTTGATGAAATTATTCGTAATTATTGTGCCACATAATGTCTCATTCTTATTTAAAAGAACTATACAAATCTCCCCATTTCCCCATCTCCCTATAAATTTTTGGTAAGAAACAGGGAAAAATTTGCAGAATTGCTAGAGTGATCAAAGCTTAAAAAAAGCGTAGTCAAATCTCAAATAATGATTGACTACGCTAAAAATTTAATTTTTCAGTTAAATCTCAGTTTTTATCCTGAATTCTAGTGTTATCCAAATACTAGATAAATTTAGATATTATATACGGATATTACCAATATTCACACCAGGAACATCAACACCACCAAATGTGCTAATAAAGATTGGTCCACCAGGATTATCAGAAGGAACAGTTTGATTAAATATTGCTGCCTGCTCTGGGTTTAGATCTTGCCGAAGTGTATAACTAGCATCTCCTAAGTTTGAGAAGCCATAGTTACCGTTGGCATCACTAGCAACAAATAATTCATCCGCATCTCGAACGGAGTTGTTATTCTGATCGAAGTAAACAACAATACCACCAATACCAGGTTCACCAGCATCTATGAAACCGTTGCCATTGAGGTCTTCAAAAGTTACCCCACTAATACTACCAATACCTGTAGATGGAGGTGGTGGTGTTATACCTGGAGTACTGCTATTACCAAAGTTGACAAAGTTAGCATCATCTCCTGCAAATAAGGTAACAGTTGGGTCTTGAGTAGTTTGGAAGAGACCTGGTGGTGGAATTTGTCGAACTGTATAAGTACCAGGTGGTAAATCTGTAAAGTCATATACTCCCAAGGAATCTGTAACTGTTTCACGTTCCAGATTGTCAAGGATTAAGTTACCGTTGCGGTCAAGGAATACAGTAACACCAGGAATACCATTATCTCCTGGATCTATCAGACCATCACCATTAACATCATTGAAAACAAAACCACCAAGATCAACAACAGGAAGGACAGCAGGTGGGAGGTTTGTTGGATCGTTAGCAAAGTTAACAAAGTCAGCGTTATCACCTGCTGCCAGAGTGATTATTACAGGCTGTGGAACCGTAGAATCAGTGAAACCAGGGAATGGTTCCTGACGAACAATATAAGTTCCTGGATCGATATTAGGGATATCATAGCGACCAAATTGGTCAGTGACAGCAAATCTTTCACCATCATCTCGTTCCCCGTTTTCGTTAGCATCTATGTAGATAGTAGCATTAGGCAATGGAATATCATCATCTAGTGGTTCTACCTGACCATCGCCGTTTTCATCTATAAATGCAACACCAGAAATATTAGCGCGGCCAGCAGGAGGAAGTACCGGAGACTGCCCAAAATCAATTACGAGGTTAGAGTTCTCAAACTCGTCAACAGTAATTGTCAGATCCGTTGGAGTTGTAGCAATAAAGCCTTGTGTAGTTGCAGTGGGATCATTCGGATCTGTAATAACATCTCGCGGAATAATTCGTAATGTGTAAGTACCTGGCAATAAACCAACAATTGCATAATCTCCGTTGGTATCTGTGAAGGTATTAGGCTCAATATCTCGGTTATCGAGAATGCCATTGTTGTTGAGATCAACATAGATACGGAAACCAGGAACACCTCTTTCTACAAATTCATTAGGGTCAAGGATACCATTACCATTAGTATCGTTAAAGTCTTGGATACCATTACTGTTAAAGTCTTCAAAGACAGTTCCAGTAATTAGAGTTTGCGGTTGGTTGCCAAAGTTATAAACGGTACTAAGACCATCACCAACAGTTATCAAAGCTGTTGGAGTTGTCTGAGTAAAGCCTGTGCGAAGAATTTGTAGAAGCTGATAGGAACCTGAATCTACATCAGACACATCTAAACCAAAAGTACCACCAGGACCACTAATTTGATTTGGTTCAAAGCCTTGTATTTGACCATCTACTTTTGTGTCTAGGAAGACTTCAACACCAGGTAAGCCAACTTCCCCTAGTAGAGGTTCAAATAGTCCGTTACCGTTGTTGTCAGCAAATACAATACCACTAACAGTATCTTCCTCTGGTGATGTAACGTTAACACCTACATCAATATCAAATAAACTTTGACCAAATGGAAGATTAATTGGATCTGGTAAGATATTAGGATCTTCTGGTGGTGGCAGCTCACCAACAAAAACAGTAACAATTGGGTTTGTGGCAGTTAGGAATAAGTTTTCTTGGAGAACAACATCAACTGTGTAATTACCAGGGGTTACACCATTAAATGTATAACGACCATCAGGATCTGTGAAGGTTTCAGGCTCGTCTAGATCGAGTATACCATCGCCATCTAAGTCTTCGCCTTCATTTAGTACCCCGTCACCGTTGAGGTCTTCGCTGCTATCGAGTTCTCCATCACCATCTATATCTAGGAAAACTTGAGCTGTAGGAATACCTGCTTCAGTGAAGACTAACCCATCAAGTACACCATTACCGTTGAGGTCTTCACCTGGATCTAATATGCCATCACCATTTAGGTCTTCAGCGCTATTGATAAAGTCCCGAATTCCATTGTTATTCTCATCAGTGAAGATGAAACCACTAATACTTGTGTTCGGGTCAAAGATACTGGTATCACCAAAGTTATAGACGACAGTCTGACCAGGAACAACGGGAACTAAAGGAGTAGGAGTAGTATTAATAAAACCAGGAGGTGGTGTTTCTAATACTCTGAAGTTTCCTGGTGGCAATGTAAACCGATATTCACCGTTAGCATCTGTTCGGGTAACTGGTTCATTAGCTTCTGGGAAACCATTACCATTCAAGTCCACAAAAAGTTCGACATCTATTAGTCTTGGTTCGTCAGGACCTGCTAAACCGTCTGCATTGCGATCATCAAATTTAACTCCAGCAATTGTACCTCGAGCATCTGTATCTGGGATAACTGAAGGAGGTATTACTGATCCATCAGGTTGGTTGCCAATATTGACGAAATCAATATTGTCACCCTCAGCTAAATTAATTATTGGATCGGGAGTAATTTGGGTGAAACCTGCTTGCTGAACTTCCCTGACTGGATAAGTACCGGCTGGTAAATTCTCAAAGCTATAGTTACCGTTTGCATCAGTAATAGATGTGGGTTCACCAGCGTCTAGCTCTTGGTTTTCATTAAGGTCTAGATAAATAGTGAATCCAGGCAAACCAGGTTCATCAGGATCTATTGCATTGTTACCATTGATGTCATTAAATTTAGTACCAGCAATTCTGCCTGCTCCTGTTACTTGGCTACCAGTTCGGATTGCAGCATCAGCAGCAGCATCAGCAGCAGCAGCAGCAGCAGCAGCAGCAGCAGCAGCAGCAGCAGCATCAGCAGCAGCATCAGCAGCAGCAGCAGCATCAGCATCAGCAGCAGCAGCAGCAGCAGCATCAGCAGCAGCAGCAGCATCAGCAGCAGCAGCAGCAGCATCAGCAGCAGCAGCATCAGCATCAGCAGCATCATCAGCAGCACCAGCAGCACCAGAATCAGCCAAATCATTAGCAAAAGCAGCATCATCAGCAGCAGCATCAGCAGCATCAGCAGCAGCAGCAGCATCAGCAGCAGCAGCAGCAGCAGCAGCAGCAGCATCATCAGCATCTGTTGTACCTGCATCTGTTGTACCTGCATCGCCACCATCTGTAGCTGGAGGTGTTTCTGGAGCAGGGTCTGTAGCTGGAACTTCTGGAGCAACTGGGGCAACTGGGGCCACTGGGGCGATCGCTGCATTACCCACATTCAATACAATAGGCGGATCCCCTTGTAGAACGTTAATCGGTTCAACTATAGTAATCTGCTGATCTGGAGTAGTTTTCACAAAACCTTCTTGAGGTATTTCCCGTAAAAAGTAAGTTCCTACTGGAGGGTTATTAAAGCTAAAGTCACCAGCAACATTTGATATTGAAGCTGGTTCTTCAGGATCTAGTATATTGTCCCCATCAAGGTCTAAATAGAGAGTGAAGTTAGCTAAACCTGGTTCTCCTGGATCTAAGACTCCATTGGAATTAAAATCATTAAATTTATTACCGATTAAATCACCTCTAAGCAAAGGAGTATCAGGAGCTTGACCTATATTAACAAAGTTAGCATCTTCACCACTGGTGACAACAATTACTGGATCTGCTGTTGTTTGAGTAAAACCAGGTTGAGGTACTACTCTGACAACATATTCATCTGGGGGTAGAGTATTAAAGCTGTAGAAACCTCGATCGCTAGTAATTCTGAAAGGTTCTTCTGGGTCAAAGATACTATTTTGATTAAGGTCTAGATAAACAGTGGAGTTGGATAAACCAATATCTCCTGGATCAATAGCTCCATTAGAATTATTATCTAAGAAAACAAGACCTGAGATGTCGTTGATTTCAGCATTACCAAAGTTAACCCCTGATAAGGTTTCCCCATTGGGTACATCAACAGTCTGAGATTGGGGTGGAACTAAATTAAATCCTAGTTGTTCTTCTGCTTCCCGAATAGTGAGGCGGGTTGCTGGCAAATTAGCTAAGAAGTAATCACCATTCTGGCTAGTGATATCAAATGGTTCACCAACATCTAGAATCTCATTACTATTGATATCTGCATAGATAGTAAAGTTGGGTAGACCAGGTTCATCAAGGTCTAAAATACCATTAGCATTGATATCTAAGTACTTAACACCTTGAACATTACCTGTACCACTAGGAGTAACTATACCAATATCTTCAACCACAGTTGGAGGCGGGTTTTCCGTACCAGTGAAAATAATTACTGGGTTAGGAGTTGTTCTTGCTTCGTCTAAGTCCCGGATAACATCAACATTGAATAGACCAGGTGTTACTTGTATGAACGAGTAAAAACCAAATTCATCAGTTATGCTGACAACTTCCCCTTCATCTAGAATGCCATTTCTGTTTCCGTCAAGAAATACTTCGCCACCAGAAATACTTGGTTCATCAGAGTCACGAATACCATCAATGTCTAAGTCTTCAAATAATACACCACTGATTTCACCTGTGCCTGGGCCAATTATCGCGTTACCAAATGGAAAATCTGAAACAGTAGGCTGGTCTATGTTCAGGGTAATAAATACAGGATCTGGGATAGTTTGCTGGAAACCTGGCTGCGGAATTTCCCGAATACTGTAAGTTGAATTCAGCGGTAGATTGGTAAAAGCAAATTCACCATCATCTCCACTTATTGATGAGGGTTCTTCAGGGTCTAACTGATTATTATTATTTTGGTCCAAGTAGATAGTAAATCCAGGTAAACCTGGTTCTGCGGGGTCGCGAAAGCCGTTACGATTAAGGTCATTGTACTTGACACCAAAAATGCTTCCTATGGGGAGTTCTGGGCCAGGTGGTGGTGGTGGTGGTGGAACAGGGACACCTACTGTACTACCAAAGTTGATCCTGATATCTCTGACCATATCCGCATTGACTACGGGGACCACGATTGGTTCTGGAGCAGTTGAAACAGTACCAGCAGGGGGAATTTGTCTGAGTGGATATTCACCATCTAGTAATCCTAAGAAGCTATAGGCACCATCTGGACGACTAACTGAGAATAATTCATTGGGATTTTGCAGACCATCATTATTTTGATCGACAAATACTGTAACACCTGGTATTGTTTGGTCTTCTGAATCAAAGACCCCATCACCATCTACATCATTAAATGTGACACCTACTATATTACCAGCCCCGCCAAGTTGCGAGGCTGTTATTATCTCATCACTCACGTTCTAACTCCTCCACCAAAAAATCTATAGTTAATAGTGATTTTGTATTTAACTAATGGCTATTAACCACTAAATCAAGAATACAGATATACATTAAATCAATATGATGCTTATCACCCATTATTTGAATAAAGCTAAAGCGCAGACGCTGAGGATTATATCAGGTTGATAAGAATGTGACAATTAGATTGGAAAATATACTAGAATAATGTACTCTTAAGGCCATAAGCAAAATTTAACTATTAAATTTAGTAATATTAAGCACCCACCCATAAAGAGGGGGGTGCTGTCTGGTGTTGGGACGTTGCTTATCCCTGACAAGTTCCAATTCCAGAGAAAATTTCTTCTATTTTCTGCATTTTGAGAAAATAGATAAACTTGGATAGGAGATAAAAAAAATCAACTTCAGTCTTTCAATACCAGATACTTCAGCATTCGGTACTGATAACTGATAACTGATTTAATAGGCATCTTGTAATTCGTAAAATTCTGGGGAGATATAATCCTTACGCAAAGGCCAACCTACCCAGTCTTCCGGCATTAAAATTCGTTTGAGATTAGGATGTCCTTCGTAGACAATGCCATACATATCATAAGATTCCCGCTCTTGGAAATCTGCTGACTTCCAAATCCAATAAACGGAAGGAACTCTCGGATCGTCTCTGGGGACAAATACTTTTACCCGTACTTCTTCATGTTGGTCTACATCGTCAGTGATTTTGACCAAGTGATACATACTTACTAAGTCCTCTCCAGGCCCTGCATCATAAGCACATTGACACTGTAGATAATTAAAGCCATAAGCGTACAAAGCTGTGGATAGGGGAATTAAGAAATCCCTGTCAGCTTTGATAATTTCTACTCCTAGATGATCGGGTTCTAAGAATTGATGCTCAAAGCCATTCTCTGTGAGCCATTGTGAAACTTTACCTGCTTCAACTATTGGAGCTTCTTCTGATTCAGCCACGACTTACCTCCTCTTTTTGTGCAGCTTGCAGTGCAGGTGGAACTGGCATACCTATTGCTTCTGTCAGCTCTTTTGGTGGTGCTTGACGGTCATATGTCTGTAGATATTGACCATTCAGAATTGGTTCAACTACTTTCATATTGTGCTTAACACTGTAGTAACGATGAGCTTGCAAGAGTTTACCCCTCTCTTGCAAAGATTCATTGGCAACTTTTTTCCTCAGCTTGATAACAGCATCAATAATTGCTTCTGGACGTGGTGGACAGCCAGGAATATATACATCTACTGGGATTAATTTGTCTACCCCGCGAACTGCTGTTGGTGAGTCCATGCTAAACATACCGCCTGTAATTGTACAAGCACCCATGGCAATGACATATTTAGGTTCTGGCATTTGCTCATAAAGCCGTACTAAGGTCGGAGCATACTTCATGGTGATTGTACCAGCAGTAATTAGTAAGTCTGCTTGTCTAGGGCTGGACCGTGGTACTAAGCCAAATCGGTCAAAGTCAAATCTGGAGCCGATGAGAGCTGCAAATTCAATGAAACAACAAGCTGTACCATATAAAAGAGGCCATAAACTAGAAAGTCTAGCCCAGTTGTAAAGATCGTCAACTGTAGTTAAAACTACATTTTCTGAAAGTTCTTGAGTAACTTCGGGGGGTTGCTCAATCGGATTAATAATTTTTTGGTTTTGATTAGGACTTAAGACCATTCCAAAGCTCCTTTGCGCCATGCGTATACTAAAGCAACCACTAGGATTGTGATGAAAATTAGGGCTTCTATAAATGCTAGGAGTCCCAACTGATGAAATGCTACTGCCCAAGGATATAGAAATACTGTCTCTACATCAAAGATGACAAAGACAAGGGCAAACATATAGTAACGGATATTGAACTGTATCCATGCTCCACCAATTGGTTCTACACCGGATTCATAGGTCGAGACTCGCTCTGGGCCACGAGTTTTTGGCCGCAGTAGCTTGGATGCAGTTAAGGCAAGGATTGGTACTAGGCTGCTAATTATGAGGAAACCTAGAAAATACTCGTAACCACTAAGAACAAACACAATTAACCTACATTTTCTAAATAACTAGGACTTTTAGTCTGTGAATATTATAGAGACCATAAGAGTTATTCTACTCCTAGTCCAGACTATAAGTCAAAAGTCAAAATTTAAAAGTCAAAAGTTAAAACAATGTCAATCAATTATAAATAGTCATCTCAAGTCAAAAGTTAAAAGTTAAAAGTCAAAAGTAACAAATCAATTTTATAGGACTTACGCAAATACCATGTATATAGAGTTTCAAACTATAACGTTATAGTTTTTTGACTCTATATATAGTGCCTCTGCGTAAGTCCTATTTTAAATAGTCATCTCAAGTCAAAAGTCAAAAGTTAAAAGTCAAAGGTTAAAAGTCAAAAGTTAAAGCTAACCAATCAATTATAAATTGTCAAATTCTGTAATAATAATTAAAAATATTTTCATAATCGCTAATTTAATCCCTTGAAACTATGAGCCAGCAAACAACTGAGGCCAACATACAGGATGAGGCCAACATAGAAGAACTGGATCGATATGAATGTCGAGCCTGTGGCTATGTATATGAACCTAATAAGGGAAGTTCTACGGGAAAAATTGCACCGGGAACTGCTTTTTCAGATTTGCCTTTAGTTTGGCGCTGTCCTGTTTGTGGAGCGTCTAAAGTCCAATTTATGAATGTTGGACCGATTGAAGGGCCTTCAGGATTTAAAGAAAACCTTGGCTATGGTCTTGGTGTTAATACTCTTACACCCAGCCAGAAAAATATTCTAATTTTTGGTGGATTAGCCTTGGGATTCTTGTTTTTCCTGAGCTTATATGGTTTACGATAAGATGGCCATAAAGATAATTGATAATTGATAATTGATAATTGATAATTTAAAGAAATAATATTTCCGCACTTGGTTGAATCTTCTCGGTTTTAACCAGAGGTAATTATTCATTATCCATTGTTCATTATTTATTATTCATTATTCATTATCGATTAATATGATGCAGTCAATAGTAAAATTCTGGAAACAAATTTTCATAATACTAGCAGCAGTTATACTTTGTAGCGGTTGCAAAAATGCTTTTTTACCATCTATGAGTTACAATCCCTGGGAGGTAATTCAACTACCAACTGAGGTTACATTGTTTGATATCGGATTTACAGATGATCTTGACCATGGTTGGATTGTGGGTGGTGATACAACTATTCTTGAAACTACTGATGGTGGCGAAACTTGGCAACCTAAAAGTATCGATTTAGAGGAAAAATCTCGCTTGACATCAGTCAGTTTTAATGGTAACGAAGGGTGGATTGTCGGACAACCTTCTTTACTTTTGCATACTGATGATGGAGGAGAGTCTTGGAGTCCGATTCCCCTGAATTCTAAACTGCCTGGCGCTCCTAATACAATTGTTGCCCTGGGGCCAAATTCTGCGGAAATGACAACTGATGTAGGAGCTATCTATCGGACTCAAGATGGAGGATACAATTGGCGTGCTCAAGTGGAGGATGCTGTGGGAGTAGTGAGAAATATTTCTCGTTCTTCTGATGGTAAATATATTGCTGTTTCGGCAAAGGGCAATTTTTATTCTACTTGGGCACCTGGGGAAAAATCTTGGACTCCTCATAACCGTGAGAACTCTCGCCGTTTAGAAAACATGGGTTTTGGTGATGATGGTAGTTTGTGGTTATTAGCGCGTGGAGGTCAACTGCGGTTTAGCGACCCGGAAAACCTAGAAGAGTGGGGAGAAGCTATTACTCCTGAGTATGCTACAAGTTGGGGTCTTTTAGATTTGGCTTATAGAACTCCTGATGAAATTTGGGTTTCTGGCGGTAGCGGAAATTTACTTCGCAGTACCGATGGAGGGCAGACTTGGGAAAAAGACCTTGATGTAGAAAATGTTCCGGAAAATTTCTACAACATTGTTTTTATCAATTCAGAAACAGGTTTTATTCTCGGTCAAAGAGGAACTCTGCTCAAATACAATAGTTCAGAGGTTTCAGAGGCAGTTTAAAAACAGAAGTTATCCATTGCGCTATGCGCAAGTCAGAAATCAGAAGTCAGAAGTGAAAAATTAGAAGTCATTCCTGACTGAGTTTGAGCATTTATAACCGAAGCAAACAAGAAACCTGGTTTATTGCCCTGATTATTTGTTTTTCGCTCTCACGAAATTGAGTCGATAAACTCGGTTTCTGCGTAAGTCCTAAAGATGTAGATTTCTCTGTGTTTTTTGATTTGCTGAAAATTAGTCTGAATGTGTTAGAATTGATCCCGTCTGGCTAAGAGATAAAAATGACAGATGTAAAAAAGACAAAAGGTTAGTCTATTTTTACTCTGAAAAAAGACAAAAAACTCATCCCATTTATAACTATGGTATGAGCAATTTAGAAAACTTTTAAGACTATCATATATAAATGATGGTTTAAGATTATTTGGGAGGAAAAAATTAGATGGCTGGTGGCAGTACAGGTGAGCGTCCATTTGGAGACATTATTACAAGCATTCGTTATTGGGTGATTCATAGTATCACTATTCCAGCTCTGTTTGTTGCAGGTTGGTTATTTGTAAGTACCGGATTAGCTTATGATATTTTTGGTACGCCTCGACCTAATGAGTATTACACTGAACAAAGACAAGAATTACCAGTTGTTTCAGACCGTTTTGAGGCTAAACAACAAATTGATGAGTTTATCAAATAGATTAAAAAATTAGGAGATTAAAATAATGACTAGCCAAAATCCAAATCAACCAGTTAGCTACCCAATTTTTACTGTTAGATGGTTAGCAGTTCATACTCTTGGCGTACCTACAGTTTTCTTTTTAGGTGCCATTGCAGCTATGCAGTTTATTCAAAGATAGGAGCATAATATAATGCCTTTAGACCGTAATACTAATGCTAATAAGCAACCAGTAGAACTAAACCGTACTTCTCTCTACCTCGGTCTGCTCTTAGTTTTTGTTCTTGGTATTCTGTTTTCTAGTTATTTCTTTAACTAATTTGAGAAACGGAATTGAGAAATTTCTACCTATACAAGTTACGCTATTTGGCTAATGTATAGGTAGTGGAATCAACTAAAAAGTTAACAATTAGATTGTTTACAAATTTCTTTGAAATAGTAGTTAGTTTTGAAATAATTGAGGTGAAGTATTATGATGTCTGAACCAGGAAAAATTCCTTTATGGTTGGTTGCTCTTGTGGCAGGAACTGGTGTACTTGTAGTTGTTAGTCTTTTCTTCTACGGAGCTTATGTTGGTGTAGGTTCTTCTTTATAAGAAAAAGTAGAAGTTTGACTTAGTTAATACTCAGATTATAGGATTTAGTTTTCTGAGATTTTGTTAAATAATTCCACTCTTTTGATTTTGAGAGTGGAATTATTTTTTTTAACCTAATTTTTTAGGATAGTATAGCAGTCAAAGCAAAGATTAGGAAATTGGTAAATCCTTTTTGCGGAGCATTGACCTAGGAAAACTCACTCATATAGAATCGATTGAAAGTCGTCCCTATCGACGATAGGAAGCAATCTCGTGGCATCCCTGAGATTGCGAAACCTTCCACTCCGTTCTAGTCGCAATGACTTGGGTATAGTAATTATCGGGATTTGATATCAGAGATTACTTTAAGTTTTGACTTTTGGTAATGCTAGTTCTTTAATGAAATAAAAGCTTTTGATTCACTTACTCCAAATATCATTCCATATCATTTTATAAATGCTTTGGGTAAGTATTATATCATGTCCGGTTGAATAGTTATAAATAAATGAGGGAGGAGTCAGGAGGTAGGGACGTTGCATGCAACGTCCGTACGGAGTCAGGAGGGAAGAGAGGAGAAAGAAAGTATAAAAAGAAGAAAGTTTTTTTTATCACGCTCTTATCCGGACATGATATTAGTATTAATAAGTTGAAAATTATTTCTTCAGAACTGTTTAAACTTTTTTCTTCCACTTCCTGATTTGATTAATCTTTGTTATTGACAGGCGATCGCGTTAGGGATGTTTAATGGTTGGTATGAGAAGGAGAGGAGAGATTTTAAAATATTTTTTTCTCTCCTTACTCCCGAAATTATTTAAGAGAAATAGGAGCTTTTTACTACTCCGAAAAACCTACTTCTCAATCTTCACAGAAAGAATTTTGTCACCCTGACTAATAGCATTTACAACATCCATATCTTCAGTTTTTCCAAAAGTTGTATGAACGCCATCTAAATGACGTTGAGGAGAGTGACAAATAAAGAATTGACTGCCACCTGTATCCTTACCAGCATGAGCCATTGATAAAGTTCCAGCTAAATGTTTATTACTATTAATTTCACATTTAATTTTATAACCAGGGCCGCCTGTACCCGTACCATTAGGGCAACCTCCTTGAATCATAAAATTAGGAATAACACGATGAAAATTTAAGCCATCATAAAATCCTTTTTCACTTAATTCGACAAAATTTTTCACAGTATTGGGAGCATCATTGTCAAACAATTCTAAATTGATTGTTCCCTTATCTGTTTCCATGATAGCTCGTGTCATTTTTTGATTTTCTCCTAAAGTTAAATAAGCAGTCAGCACTCAGCAGTCAGTATTCAGTACGATAATTTTTTTTAACGTTTAGAAGTAATTTTAACCACTCCTAAAACATCTAAAGCTGAAAGCTGAAAGCTGATAGCTAATAGCTAGTTAATTAGTGGCATTGTACGCCATTTGCCAAAAGTCTTTTTCTAGTCTAGCGACATTTAAAAAAGTAGCTTCGGCTTGATTTTGTACTGTTTTTGAGGCATCTTGCAATACCTCATTAGCTTGTGCCTCTAGCAGTTTAACATAATCTGTAAATTCTGCATTTCCCCAACGATTGGCAAATTCATTATAAGGCGGTGGCATTTCTCCTGGTAATTGCCAACCTTGATTATAAGCTAGTTCAATTCCCCATAATGCAGTTGCTTGTACTGGATATGGCATCTCAGTTAGCTGATTCATAAAATCACAATATTCTGTACAAGTTGGTTGTTTTTTAGTATTCAAATCTAATTGCCTTTCTGTTGCTTTATCTTTAAACCAATTTAGTTCATCTTGCAGAGCATTTAGTCCGCTAAGAATTACATCAAAATGAGAGGTTGGGGCATAGGTTAAAATTCTACCTACCATCCGAGTAAATTCCACAACAAATAGATAATCTTGCACCAACCAAGTGTTAAATTGTTGAGGTTTAATAGTAGCTGATTTACATTCATTTAAAAATGGATGTACTGTTGCTGCTTGCCATTCTTGAGAATATTTTTTTAATAGTTCTTGACAGTTCATAAGTTTCAGTAAGGAATAAGGTTTTCGATACTCTATCAAAATATATAGCAATCTTAAATTGGTTGTGAAAATTTTTATAACAGTTAATATTAACGGAAAATCTTGAAAACTCTAACTTCTGACTCCTAACTAACACTAAAAATATTATAACTGAAATAAGATTGCTATAATGTAGCAACTATTTATCAAAATTGGATAAAAATTATGAGGAAAGTAGAAGTAGTTAAGCATAACCCAAAATGGCGTGAAAAATTTCGGATAGAAGCAGAAAAAATTAATCATATTCTAGGAGAAAATATAATTGTCATACATCATATTGGTAGTACAGCGATACCTGATATTTACGCTAAACCCATTATTGATATATTGGTTGAAGTAAAAAATATTGTAAAAGTTGATGAGCGAAATTCCCTAATGGAATCACTAGATTATGAAGTAATGGGTGAATTTGGTATTGCCGAGCGTCGTTATTTTCGTAAAAATAATCAGGAAGGTATTAGAACTCATCATGTTCATATTTTTGAAGTTAATTCAAAGCAAGTAGAACGACATTTAGCATTTCGGGATTATATGATTTCTCATCCTGAAGATGCACATAAATATAGTGAATTAAAGCGCAGTTTAGCACAAAAATACCCTACAGATATTGATAGTTATATAAATGGCAAAGATAGCTTTATTAAAGAAATAGATCGAAAAGCAGCACAATGGCGTCTAAGCATTCAGCAGTCACCCTGCGAGATTATTTCCAATAGAGAAAACCACTAAAGCAAACCATAACTAAATAAATTTTAACTGTTAAATCTCCACCTCTAAATTCTCTTCGCTTAATCTTGAAATTATTTCTTTATGGCTTCTATAGAGAAGGTAAGGAAGAAGAAATAAGGAAGAATAAATAAGCTTTAAGAGAAGGAAAAACTTTACATAAGGTAGATATTTTCCGAGCTTTTACACGCTCCGATACCAACGGACATGATATGACTACTAACTTCAGAACTTCAAAAAATAACGAATACTAATATTCCTTCCAGTAGCAGGAAAATATCTAAATTCATTAAATCCAATTCTATTTTGGGTAGCAATAGGTGTGTATTGACGGTTAAACACATTTTCAACACC
>JBCDJM010000200.1:0-14444 GCA_038747755.1 Cyanobacteria bacterium P01_H01_bin.35 | reverse complement strand
GCGCAATAGTCGGAAAATTTCACCATTCATCTCCGGGTGCTTCATAAAATGAATTAACTATTACTCTATGCGCAATAGTCGGAAAATTTCACCATTCATCTCCGGGTGCTTCATAAAATAAATTAACTATTACTCTATGCGCAATAGTCGGAAAATTTCACCATTCATCTCCGGGTGCTTCATAAAATGAATTAACTATTGCTCTATGCGCAACAGTCGGAAAATTTCACCATTCATCTCCGGGTGCTTCATAAAATAAATTGACTATTGCTCCAATAGAAACCGGGTTTATATAAAATGTCCCACCATACAACATCTACCTCCCAGAAACCCGGTTTCTTAAACAGTGGAAATAAACGGATAACTGATAACTGACTCCTGAATTTACTCCTCACATTCCAAAAGATTAAATTGACTAACAGGATAATCTAGAGGTAAAAACGTATAACCCAATGGCGAACAACTAGACTTAACAACCTGAGTAAAACTAATTCTTGACTCTTGCCGATCGCCATTTCCTAAAAAACTTATCTCTCCTGTAGCACCGTAAGAACTAAAATTTTCAGCAGCCAAAACTTTTTGCAGAGCAATACGATTTAATTCTTTCTGCTCCGGGAGTGACTCTAAAGCAGTAATCAAAGCTTGAACTGAATCATAAGCAAAAGCTGTACGCCAACTCACAGCACCACCCCAAAGTTCTTTTGCTTGCTGAGGAAAATCAAGATTAGGACTATTCAAACTGTGCCAAGGTGTAGCTACTATAAGATTTCTCTCTGCTTCGTCAGCACCAAACTTCAGAGCATAATCATTATAAAGACTATCTCCAGCAATGATAGGTAAATTCAACTGCCAATTTGCTTTTATTACCTCTATTCCCTTAGATAAACTGAAAATATCTGGTAATAATACTATAGCTGTAGCCTTTTGTTTCTCCGCTCTATCTACAGCAGCACTAGCATTAAAAGCAGTTCTCGATAAATCAAATTTCTCATCCAAGTCTTTAACTATTTTGCCACCACCTGCAGTGAAACTGACACTAAATTGATTCCTGAGAGATTCACTGTAAACATCATTAGGGATATGAAATAAAGCTACTTTTGGCTGTTCATCTTCAGATTGACTAATTAAGTAACTAGCCATTGCTTGAGCCATTGTCGCATCAGATGGAATCATCCGAAACAAAAAATTATTACGATTAGATAATTTAGAAGCATTAGCAGTAGGAGCAATTAATACCAGTTTATTTTCTTCATAAATTGGAGCTACTTCCATAGTAATTTGACTGGAAGGATGACCAACTACGGCTAAAACTTGACCAGTTGCAGCCAAAGCATTTGCTCTTCTGACAGCTTGTGCAGAAGAATCAACATCATCAGCAATAATCACAATTAAACCCTTACCTCCGAGCCGGTTATCACTTTGGTTAATTGCATGTTGAGCTTGAGCAACTCCCCGTAATATTTCTAAACTATAGTTAAGCGCTCGCGAATCACCCGTCATTGGTACTGCAACAGCTATAGTATAAGCTTCAATATTGTTAGCAGCCAATTTAGCATTATTTAGGTAAATCAGAGTTTCTGGATCGTTAATTTGTTTTTTTCTAGCTGTTTCTAAGAGTGTGACTGCTTGCAGATAATTACCATCAGCAAAAGCTTGAACTGCTTCTTCTTTGTCTGTTGTTGCCGAACCAGGAATTAGAATTTCTTCGCCACAACTTAACTTGTCATCAAACTTTAGAGGGCAAGTTGTTGGTGCTTCAGGTAAGAAAGCAATGAAAACAGCTATTACTCCCAGTGTAAATAGAGAAATTTTGCCTAACCATTTGTTAGGTTGAGGTGTAGTTGTTTGAGATTTACCCTTGAAATTAAGTAGCTTTGACTGGAGTAGTCGGTAATAAGACTGGTTTTCAGTTACAGGAGTCGGTTGTTCTGTTTGGGTGGGTTTAGGTTTAAGTTCAACTTCTATTTCTGTTTCTACTTGTTGCTTATAAGCAGCAAGACGTTCGAGAATATCTTCGGTTGTTTGAGGGCGACACTGAGGCAAATTTGATATCATCTCATCAATCAAGTCTGCCAACTCTTTTGAAATTTGAGTAGCATGGTCTCGCCACATTAATCTACCAGTTTGAGGTTCTGTGGGTAAGTTGCTAGGATTTTCTGCTGTTAGTAAGAAAACTAGAGTCCGACCAATAGCAAAAACATCTGACTGTCTTGTTACTTTTCCTTCATATTGTTCTGGGGATGTATAACCTTGAGAAATAATTCCACTAACATTTTTGCCTTCTACTTGTCTTAGGTATGTTTCTGTAACTTGTCTAGTAGCACCAAAGTCAATTAAAGCTAGTTGACCCCACTCTTGTTTTTGGGAGTCTTCCTGATTTGCTGTATAATTTTTTTTGTTATCTACTTTGACTATATCCTTCTCTGGCGAACTGAGTATTTTTGTATCATTTTTTTGTTGTGCAACATTTTTGGGAGTGAGTGAGATTGGGGATACATTTTCGGCTTTCGTTTCTCTATCTTTTCCCTGAACTTGACTACTCTCTGACAAATTATCAGATACTATCTGTTGCGCAATAGTATTATTTTGGTTTTCCCCTGTAGAACGCAGCATGATATTTGTTGGTTTAATATCCCGGTGGATACACTGATACTGATGGAGTTTGCTAATAATTTCTACTAATTGTGTTAGCCAAGCGATCGCTCGATCTTCTTCTATAGGTTCCCCCTGATTATTTTGTTCGAGCCAGTCAGATAAATTTATCCCCTCGATTTTTTCCATTACTAAACAGTGTAATGGTCCTACATCTTCTGTTGACTCAATAAAGTATGCTTCTGGTTCCACTGCTGGTAATCCAACATGGTGCAATTTTTTTAAAACATTTGCCTCTTGTTCTAACAAAGAAATGACTTGATCCATTTCTTCATCATCTATTGCTTTTGGTACTTGCAATATTTTCAGAATTTTTCTTGTACCACTCTCATCAACTTCCCAAATTTGACCAAAACCACAGTCTCCTAGTAGTTGAATTGGGTGATAGCGATTTTGTAATATTTGTCCCGGATTAATCATTTGAATAAGTCTGTTAGGTTGTAAGCATTTAGCCGTCAGCTATCAGCTATAATTTATTAACTCATTATCTCATTATCTTGGAAGAATAAATTTTTCTTCAAGGGTAAGGATTCAGGTGAGAGATATCAAGGAAACTATAAATATTGCAGAAATATCATTTTATAGCACTACGCAAATAGGTTAGGACGTTTATAAATGCTCAAAGTAAGTCAGGGATTGCTTTTAACTTTTGACTTTTGACTTTTGACTTTTGAATTGCGCGTAGCGCTATAATCTCTGTTTTGAAAACACAATTGCCAACTATTACTGTAAGGAAAAAATTTGGGATTCTATTATGGTTGGTTGTCTACCTATTTATTATGGGGTAAAAGATAGTACAATTTATGAATACTTTGCCAAAAATAGTTTTTTAGATTACACAGAGTTTAGAGACGCCAATGAATTATTTGAATATATAGAAGCAATGACTGTAGAGGAGTTCAATAAGCGATTAAATCTCTGTATTCAAACATTCAATAAAACTTATGATAAAGTTAAGGAAGTCAAACCGATAGAAGGGGTAGTTAGGAATATAGTACAAAAGCCCAAATAAATTCAAGGAGAATATTAAAATCAGGAAAAAATATTATGAAAATACCGATTAAATTACCTGATAGTTGTAATTTTTCAGATTATTTCAAATTGAATTATTACCCGGAGGATATCTTAAATTATTTTGGTTATCAATTAATTACAGAAGAATTAGCTTTACCTAAGTCTCAAAGGAAAATTGATGGGTTAGAAAATCTCAAACAAAGATTTCGGAAAAGTCTCCCTTTTATTAATTTGGATACTGAGATGGCAAGGCGAGAATTTTTAATTGCTCCGGTTTTGATAGAATTAGTTGATTATTGTCAGGCTAAACTTAAAGTTTCCTATCCTTTAGAAATTGAACCTCAGCTCAAAGGTTCTCTAGATTATTTTTTAGAAGCAGGAAATAATTTATTAGTTATTGAGGCCAAGAAGGAAAATTTAGAAAGAGGTTTTAAGCAACTGGCAGTTGAGTTAATTGCTCTTGATAAAGGAATAGAATCAGAACAAAATTTATTATATGGAGCTTTTTCTATAGGCAAAATTTGGCAATTTGCTCTTTTGAAACGACAAGAAAAAGAAATTAGGCAAGACCTCAATTTATATCAAGTACCTAATGATTTAGAAAATTTAATGAAAATTTTAGTAGCAATTCTTACTGGAGTTTAAGAAAGAAGTGGGGAGTAGGAAGCAGTAGTATAACAATCGTCGCATAGGTTGCGGTTAATCAAAAGGTAAATAAAAAAATGTAACTCCCACCTGTTCCCTGTTTCCTAAAAGTAGTAAGATTTTCATACACAAATAAAATAGGATTGCTATATGTCATTTAACTAATAACGTAAGCATTCAGCTATTAATATAAAATCTGCCTTTGTAGAATAAAATCAATATTAACAAAAACTCCTGATTTAGTAGGGTTGGGAGACCAAACCCCTACAATATTGAATTGTACCAATACTACTGGATTTAATATTATTTAGGGTTTGCTGAAAAAGTCTTATGGGTGAGGGTAGGAATCAGGAGTAGTAGGGGCAATTTCCGTTTGTCATGCTCCTAATTACGCGGAAAGCGACAGCATTCGGTTTGCGCAGCATTCCGCAGGAAACGAAATCGCCCGTACAGGAGGAATGGGTATGGGAGCGAGGAGACACGAGGAAGAATTATCCCTTGATTTTTCAGCCATGAGTCAACCTAAAATCCTAGCTTTTTGAGATACCTACAACGAAAACCTTATACTTTTTTCAAACCTAAAAAAGCACCTTATTTCCTGTCAATGCTTTTAGATTTAATCAGCAAGCCCTATTTATTAAAACGAAAACCTTATACTTTTTTCAGACCTAAAAAGACACCTTATTTCCTGTCAATGCTTTTAGATTTAATCAGCAAGCCCTATTTATTAAAACGAAAACCTTATACTTTTTTCAGACCTAAAAAGGCATCTTATTTCCTGTCAATGCTTTTAGATTTAATCAGCAAGCCCTATTTATTAAATTTATCCTCTAAAGCTAATAGCTGAAAGCTGACGGCTGAAAGCTGACGGCTGAATGCTCACCTAATAACTAATAACTGAAATGATGGAAAAACCGACAGACTATGCTGCAATTATTCGAGCTGGAAATAAAATACCATCTCCTCCAGAATGGTTAAAAATTGGTGCGAAAATATATTCTCCTGAATATGGCATAGGTCAAATTACTGCCGTATTAGGAAAACGTTTAATTGTAGACTTTTTAGAAAGCCATAAACCAGTACATTTTCCTGATTGGCAAATAGCAATTAGTGAGAAACATATTAATCCCAGAGATGGTGCAAATTTTCATAATAAAAAGTTCAAACAGCCACAAAAATCAAAAATTCACTCAGAAGAAATAGAAGCTATCTCCCGACCAGTATTTCAAACAATTGCTCAAGAATTTATAGATAATTTAGTAGCTATAGATAATACACCCCCAACTCCTGGAAAACTCTATCCTTTGCCAGAAGATTTACCAATTACTCTCAAAAGTTCTCTAATTCTACAAAATATTACGGAACTCTATGAACATCAAATTGAATCATTAACCGCTCTGAGAAAAGGATTAGATATTTGCATTTTTACTCCTACAGCTTCTGGGAAAACTCTCTGTTATAACTTAGCCATTTTAGAATCATGTTTACAACAAGCTGAAACTACAGCATTATATATTTTTCCCCTCAAAGCATTAGCATTAGACCAAATGCAAAAACTAGAAAAAATGGTCTCATATTTCCCTGAAAATTCCGTCAAAATTGGATTAATTACAGGTGACATATCCTCAGCAAACAGAAAAAAAATATTTATTCCTAATCCCCCAAATATTTTAGGAGTCAGCCCAGATTTATTACATTATCAACTATATAGAATTAGAAGCAAAGATGGAGAAGGATGGAGGAAATTTTTTCAACAACTCCGCTATGTAGTTATAGATGAATCTCATACTTATAGGGGTGCTTTTGGCGCTCATTTTTCCAACCTAATGCGACGGTTAAAAATGGCAGTAGATAGAGTAGGTGGCAATTCAGAAAAATTACAATTTATCTTTAGTTCAGCTACCATTGGAAATCCCGCAGAAATGGCTATGAGATTTAGCGATCGCTCCCACGTACCGGAAAGACTTCATCTAATCTCAAAAAGTGGTGCTGATACTTCTGGAAAAACTATTTTATGTCTGGAACCAAATGATAATGCTAATCTTAATGCCTGCCAAATAATTTTATCTTGGTTGCGCCATGATTTGAGTGGTATAGTATTTTGTAATTCCCGGAATGCAATTAAAAGATTATTGGGAAAAATTCAAGAAGAAGCTAATAAAAATGGTGAGAGTTATTTAGCAGATAAAGTAGCAATTTTTTATGGTTCTTTGGGATTTGATAGGCGACAGGATATTATCCAAAAATTACAAAATGGAATGGTAAAAGTTATTCTTTCTACCTCCGCATTAGAAGCAGGAATTGATTTACCTGAACTTGACTGTTGTTTAATCCGTGGTTATCCAGGTAGTTTAATGTCTTGGAAACAAAGAATTGGTCGGGTAGGTAGGAGAAATCCAGGGTTAGTTATGTTTTTGCCAGTAGCTCAAAATCCCTTAGATAATTTCTATGGAAATAAACCAGATTTATTATTAAATGGTGAGGCTGAAAGTGCTGCTTTTAATCCAAATTATCCTACAATTTTAGGCAAACATTTAGAATGTAGTTGTGTCGAAAGTGGTGTGCCTTTGAATGAAATAACAGAACGTTTTGGAGAAGTAGCTGGAGTAATTGCCGATAGTTTATTAAAACAGGAAAAAATATATATTAATAACTCTAATCAACTCTGGGGGTATGGTTATCCTCATCGAAATGTTAATCTGCGGGGTCATGCTCAAAATGATGTGAATTTAATCAATATTAATACTGGAAAAAGTTTTGAAAAAATGCAAATGAGTCTGGCACATCAAGAAGTATTTCCAGGAGCAATTTATTTTGCTCAAAATTATGATAGTGAGTTAATAACCTATCGTTCTGAGAATCTCGACTTAGATAAAAAACAAGCAATTTTAAAACCTCTAGGCAAAAATTCTAATTTAGAAACTAAGCCAAAAACTGGATTAGTAATTAAAGAAATTCAGGAATTAGCAACACCTCAAATCATTAAAGCTAATATTTCCAACGCCAGACTTAGGTTAAGTTTATTCTGGGGAGAAATTACCTTTTCCGTCACAGGTTATCAATTGTTTGCTACTAAATACGCAAAAGGAGTTGAAATTACTACGGTTGTGGATGAAGATAGCTTCGATCCTCCCTATCAAACTCAATATCAAGCTCCAGTTATTAAACTTGAAATAAATGATGTTTTTAGTCAAGCTATATGGGAAAAGATTACACAAATCAAGGAAAAAATTAAGGATAAAAATAAAGGAATAATTCCAGATAATTTCAAAGATTTATGGAGTTGTCATCCAGATTTTATTGCATTACATAGTATGGGGCATCAAATCAGATATGCTATTCCTTTAGTAGTGTTAAGTTCGAGTCAGGATGTAGAATGCTTTGTTCAGCGACAAGGAGGAGAAACTGTCGGTTATTTTTTTGATACTTGTGATGGTGGAAATGGAGCAACTGAGGCAATTTTTAATCAACTGTTGAAGTTTGCACAAAAAGCAACTGAATTAGCAAAAAATTGTGATTGTGAATATGGTTGTCCTAGGTGTTTAACTCAACATCGTTGTCCTCAGCAAAATCGAGGTTTATATAAAGATTTGGGTTTGTTACTTTTAGAGGCGATCAACTATCAATAGAGTTTGCTGAAAAAGTCTGATGAGTAATAGCAGGAGTCGGGAAAATAGGAATTATAGAGAAGGTAATGGGAAAAATCTCCCTTAATTTTTCTGCTATATTTAGCCTAAAATGCTAACTTTTTGAAGTTGAGAGACCTAAAAGCTGGCACTTTATTCCAGAGACAAAAAGGCTGAAAGCTTTATTTTAAAGCCTTTCATCTTTAATCAGCAACCTTACTGAAACCAAATTTAGTATAATATTCCCATAATGATGAGGTACAAATTCGTTCTAAATTCATTTATCAAAAGTATATTTTTAAATTATTCTCTAACTCTTTTGTCTTTTGAGCTTACCTTTTCAAAATAAAGCTTCTGTCTAAACCAGATTTAGTATTAGTTTATTTGGGAAAGATATTTATGCTGTTGTACAAAAAGTAAGCACCAAGAGAATTTGACACTCTACTATTGCGTATGGCGAAATATAAGTTATTTTTTTATTTTTAATTTAACAGAAAATAGTTTGACTTCTCTGAGAAATTTGATGCTAATCTATTTATGGTTTAAATCCAAGAAAGTCAAAAAATATGTTTGCAGGAACAACTGAAGCGGCAACTCTATTAGGAGTTTCCACTCAACGAGTCCGAGTCTTACTTCAAGAAGGTCGAATTCTCGGGGCTTACAAAATTAATGGTAAGACTTGGGTAATGCCTCTGTTTGATGGAATGCCAATTATCTCAGGTAAGAAGCGCGGCCCCAAACCTTGTTGGCGTTCCCGTCAGCACTGTGGTAAAAAAACTGTTCATGTGAATAGAAATAATCTTAGAGATAACCAAACAAATGGAAATACAAAGAAAAAGGTAGCTTCTCTCAAACAAGGATCTAAGAATTTGGCTACAGGTCACGAAATAGAAATTCACGGTCCTTGTCGAATAGTTTATCGACCAGAAAAACCTCATAGTTGTGGAGCAACACTTTGGATAGAAACAATGGCTGCTGTAACAGTGTATGATTTTGATGGTAATGTACAACGAGTTAATAGTATGTGGGAAATATTTGAAGATGGAATCAGAAAAACAAATAAGAAAAAGGTTGAACAGTTAATTAAAGTCGCCTAACCAAAAACTATATTAGAAAAGTGTTTCTTACTTGCTAAACTCCTATCGGAAATCAAAAATGAGTAGATAGGCTGATATTTTGCTGAATTTTTTTATTTATAGTAGACATATCTAGAAAAGAGGGAGTAGAGGAGTAGGGAGAAATAATTGATAATTTATGTACGATTTTATAAAAAAAATTAGGTAAGCATTCAGCTATTAGCAGTCAGCAGCCAGCTCCTAGTTTTTTAATGAAAGAAGTAAGCAGTCTTTTAACTTCTACTTGATCAATCATATATCTGAGTTGTCAAACCATATATATTTATGGCGGGAAATTATAGATTTGTCTCAAAAGCTGATAGCTAATAGCGTTTGCGCAGCATTCCGATAGGAAAGCTCCTCTGTTTGCGTAGCATTCCGCAGGAAAAGAGGCTAGCTGACGGCTGAATGCTGGTTACGAAATTAGTACCCTCATAGATTTAGATTTAACAAAGTGCAACTTTCGTAGAAAGTACAAGGATCTATCACCATAAAGCTGAAAAGATTATTTTCAGAATTCCCTAAATCTTATAAGTCAAGAAAAGTTCAGATAGTATTTAACAACCAAACAATATAAATAATTATGATGCACAATTTTATCCCACCAGAAAGATTTTTTTCCTATCTCACCTGGCAAGATATTAAGACAATGCCAGATAAAGAAAATGTAGTAATTATTCAACCAGTAGGTTCCATCGAACAACATGGACTACATCTACCCTTAATAGTTGATTCAGCGATCGCCACTTATGTCACGGGTAAAGCACTTGCCAAACTAGATGGGAATATTCCCGCCTACGCTTTGCCTACCCAATATTACGGCAAATCTAACGAACATTGGCATTTTCCTGGCACTATTACTCTAAGCGCCCAGACTTTGATGGCTGTTTTGACAGAAACAGGAGAAAGTATCTATCGTTCTGGGTTCCGTAAATTGGCATTTTTAAACGCCCACGGTGGGCAACCTCAAGTTATTGAGATTGTAGCGCGAGACTTGCACCAAAAATATGAGGATTTTTTACTATTTCCGCTCTTTGCTTGGCGCGTACCTAATCCTTGTGAGGAATTGTTGACGCAGAAGGAAATGGAATTAGGAATTCATGCTGGAGATGCTGAAACTAGCGTGATGCTATCCATGTTGCCAGATGTGGTGAGGATGGATAAAGCAGTTTGCGAATATCCTCAAGGTTTGCCAGAAGATAGTATGTTGAGTATGGAGGGAAAATTGCCTTTTGCTTGGTTGACGCGAGAGTTGAGTCGTAGTGGTGTTTTTGGTGATGCTAAGGTGGCGACTAAGGAAAAAGGCGATCGAATACTTGAGGGTGTTACTGATAGTTGGGTACAGGTGATTAAGGATATTTATGAGTTTCGGCAACCAAAATATAGTTGAAGGTAAGTTTTGCTATTCACTATTACAGCAGTTTCGGAGTTAGTGAGGTACAAAGTTTGATCACTTTAGTCAATAGGTGAAGAGAGATTATTCTTCAAGTGTACCTCACCATCCTAAAAAGTGCTGTAACATAAAGACCGATGTAAAGGTAAAATTATTTATATAAATAAAGCACATATAGAGTAAATTTCCACAAAATATAACTATATGTAGCGTTAAAACTGTAAACATTCTACTTTTTAGTTAATAAATTGCATACTATTGCCTCTAGAACATGAGTTGCGAATGCAATAGTATGCAGGTATGAAAAAATCTATTAATCAAGCTTTTGGCAGAGTGCTTGCTGCATACAGACAGCTAGAATCGAGTAAGATTGAGTAAATAAAATAGTACAAATTTAATTATACATTACTCGTCGGCGATGGCTTGATCAGAATAAAATGTTAAGGTTGACTTAATTCCAGAATAAAGGAGAAAATAATGTCAGTATATATATTTTTTTCGGCGTTGCTGAATTAAGGTATGAAAATAAAAATTGAACAATCTGAAGTAGTTATTATTCAATGCTTTAGCAATTACCAAAAAATACAAATCATACCCACGCATCAGCAACGCCTATTTTTCATCCTTAACTGATGGTTTAGAATCAGAAGAAATACAACTATTAAACCTGGTTAACGAATATCGTGCCAATGGTTTACCTCCAATACCACTATCCAAAGCCTTAACTACTGTTGCCAACCGCCATGCTATTGATTTAGCAGAAAATATTGGAAAGCTTACCCATAGTTGGAGTGATACTGTGTACGATATTCCTTCTAAATTTTTGTGCCTGATATCGACATAGGGAAAATTATCAGCCCCCATGCCCTTTTGAAGGGAGGTGGGGGGATCGAGGTTAAAACTACTTATTAAATCTGACAATAACGTTGCAAACCTGCTGTTTCCTGACTATATGCTTCCATATCAATTTTCATAGGCTCAACATTCCAGATTTCCTGACAATATTCCCAGATAGTACGATCAGCAGAAAACTTACCCATATTAATCGAGTTAATAATTGACATTCGAGTCCAATGTTCGGGATTGCGATAAGCTTCATTCACTCTTTCCTGACAATCAATATAAGATTGATAATCAGCTAATAAAAAATATTCATCTTTTTCTAGTAAAGATGCTATAAGTGGATGAAATAAATTTGGCTTACCTGGTGAAAAATAACCAGAAGCAATACGGTCAATTACCTGCCGTAATTCTTTGTTATAAGTATAGTATTGCTCTGGATTATATCCCTCATATTTTAATGCTTTAACTTCTTCAACAGTCAATCCAAATAAGAAGAAATTCTCAGCTCCCACAGCTTCGCGAATCTCAATATTTGCTCCATCAAGAGTACCAATAGTTAAAGCACCATTGAGGGAAAATTTCATATTACCAGTACCAGAAGCTTCTTTTCCAGCAGTAGAAATTTGTTCAGAAAGGTCTGCAGCAGGATAAATTCTCTGACCAATAGATACAGAGAAATTCGGAACAAAAACTACCTTGAGGCGATCGCGCACGTCTAGGTCATTATTAACTATTTCCCCTACAGCATTAATCAATTTAATAATTAATTTTGCCATATAATAACCTGGTGCTGCCTTTGCTCCAAAAATAAAAGTGCGGTGCAAAATATCTGTATCTGGATTTTGTTTAATCCGATTATAAAGAGTAATAATGTGCAGCACACTCAACAGTTGACGCTTATATTCATGGAGTCTTTTTACTTGAATATCGAATAAAGAATTAGGATTAACTACAACCCCAGTCTTTGCCTCAATATAATCAGCCAAATCTTGTTTATTCTCAGACTTAATCTGATTCCAATTCTGTCGAAATTCCGGGTCATCAATAAACTTCTCAAGCTGTTTAATTTCTTCTAGATTCTTAATCCAATTGTTGCCAATTTTATCTGTAATTAGTAATGCCAATTTAGGGTTACTAATTAATAACCAACGACGGGGAGTAATGCCATTAGTTTTATTCATAAATTTCTCCGGCCAAAGTTCGTAGAAATCTCTCAAAACATCTGTTTTCAAAAGTTGAGTATGCAATGCTGCCACACCATTAATAGCATGAGCGCCAGCGCAAGCCAAGTGAGCCATCCGTACCCGCTTTTCAGGAAATTCTTCTATGAGTGACATCCTTGCTAAACGTGCATCATCACCAGGATAGCGTTTCTTAACCTGCTCTAGGAAATGGAAATTGATTTCATAAATAATTTCGAGATGTCGTGGCAGCAGAGTAGCAAACATACTCACTGGCCAGCGTTCTAGAGCTTCTGCTAACAGAGTATGGTTGGTGTAGCCAAAAGTATTTTGGGTAATATTCCAGGCTTTTTCCCACTCCATATCATGTTCGTCTATCAGCAGTCGCATTAATTCTGCAATGCCAATGGAGGGGTGAGTATCATTCAGTTGAATAGCTGCTTTTTCCTGAAAGTTCTCTAAATTTGGATTTCGTGATAAGTGAGTACGGATGATGTCTTGTAGAGAACAGCTAACAAAGAAATACTGCTGCTGTAACCGCAACATTTTACCTTGGAAGATGTTGTCATTGGGATAGAGAACTTTGGAAATATTTTCAGAGATAGTTTTCTCTTCGACAGCACGGTTGTAGTCGCCAGAGTCGAAAATTTGCAGGTCAAATTCATTACTAGCTTTGGCACTCCAAAGACGCAGGGTATTAACTGTGTTGGTATTGTAGCCTGGTACTAGAGTATCATAAGGCATTCCAATGACTTTGCGCGCAGGTATCCACCTGACGCGGTAGTTACCTTGTTTGTTTGTGTAAGCTTCAGTGTAACCGCCCAGTTTAATTTCTACTTGTTCTTCATGGCGGGGTATTTCCCAAGGGTTGCCAAAACTTAACCATTTATCTGGTTTTTCAACTTGAAAACCGTTATGAATGTGTTGTTTAAAAATGCCAAATTCATAACGGATACCGTAGCCTACTGCGGGAATTTCTAGAGTGGAAAGGGAGTCAAGAAAACAAGCAGCGAGGCGACCTAAACCACCGTTACCTAAACCTGGTTCTGGTTCTTTTTCTATCAAATCATCCAGTTGCAGACATGATTCTTCTAAGGCTTGACGCGCTACTTCCCAACAGCCAACGTTAACCAGATTTTTTGCCAGTTGACGACCCATGAGAAATTCTGCTGAGAGATAATATACTGTTTTGACGTTTTGCTTGAAGTAGGTTTTAGTCGTTTTTAGGTAACGATGTAGGAGGCGATCCCGCACTGTATAGGCCAATGCCATGTAATAGTCATAGGGGGTGGCAAACTCTAGGTCTTTTCCCTGTATATAGTATAAGTTGTCGGCGATCGCTCGTTTAATGGTATCAAGACTGGTACCTGTACGATCGTCTTCTACTTGAATTTTTACTTTTTCTGTGTAAGTCTTTTCTTGGTGTACTTCTTGCATAATTTGAGAATTTACTAAACTATTTATTGACAACGCTCAAACCATATCGACAAGCCTTTTTGAGACTTAGTAATAGTCACTTCCATGTTTGCTCAATGTTAGTCAATACTGATGGAGATGAAGTTTAGTTATATTAATTTATTTCAAGACCAAACCAAGAATATTTTAGTATAATGTAATAATATTTAGCCAGATAATTGATTAATTATCGAATTTAATTTATTAACAAGTTTTTAATTTTTGCCAATTCCAAAGAAAAGATAAAATATTAGATAAATAAAAAAAATTGGTGTAAGAGAATTATTCATTCACTATCTACTTGTAGTATCATATTCGCTTAATTAGTGGGACTTAGACAATTTTTAGAGCTTTAATATAGCCGAAACCTTCTTTATAACCTACATTCCGCAGGTTTTAATGCTCAATTTGAATATTTTTTAAGTCAGATAGGGCAAGGATTTTAGAAATTGCTTCTTAAGCACTACGCATTCAGGTGTAAGACAAAGAATTAAAATCAAGAGGGCGATCGCTAAATTGG
>JBCDJM010000199.1:0-14509 GCA_038747755.1 Cyanobacteria bacterium P01_H01_bin.35 | reverse complement strand
GAGCCATTAACACCCTTTCACTGCATGAAACTACCGAGCTTTGTCAGGAAATTACCGGGCATCAGATTTCCATTACTCCCGTTCCCGAAACTCGCCCTGGAGATGTTCCTATTTTTGTTACAGACTCCCGCAAAGTTATGGCTGCTACTGGATGGCAACCCCAAAGAGATGCCAAAACGACTCTCAGTGAAATTTATGAATGGATTGAACAATTTAAGGAACAACTCAGCGATGTTTTTATAGGATGAGCGGGGGCATTTGAACAGAAACCTACGCTTATAAAGTATTGTAAATAAGGGTTTTCCTTGATTTGTTCTACTGTTTCGTGATCGCTTATCCCTAGTTTTTCTTTAATAATTAACGCACAATTATGCAATTCTAAAGGAAATAGGGCGCTCCTCTTTCTTCTGAGAAATTAATTGCATATTTATCTTCAAATTCAGACCAAGGAATTAAACTAGCCATCACTACCGAGCGATTTTCTGGGGATAATTGGCCATTGAACGGCAGTTCAAAATTTTCTGCTGCCATGTCACGTTGGCCTACTTTTCTGTACATGGTCTGTGCAGTATAGATACCTAGAATAAGAGTGTATTTTAGCTCAAAATCAGATACAGTTTATGATTAAAAGTGCCTTAAATCCTTACTGTGTAAGTTTTTTAGATTTATTCAGCAAACCCTAAATAATTCTTTCTCAAGTTAAAATAGTATACTTTAGAATCTCACACATAAAAATTTCTCCCGCCAGAAAATTATCTAACGAGAGATTAGACAAATTTAGAGATAAAAATCGGTTTTTTTAGACTCTAATGATGATGATTATGACTATTTGGACAAGTTTGTAAATCTTGACTCATTAGCTCCTCACTTTTTGCCTTTTGAGTCTCATCTACAGCTTCTAAACCAACCCAATTATTAACAACTTCAACATCAAATCCTACCTCTCGGCGATCGCCTACTTGCATTAGAGGGCGACGGATTAATAATGGCTCATTTAGCATCATTGTTAGGGCAGTTTCCGCATCAGTTTGTTCAGGAACTACTTCTCCAGATTTAACTTTTGGAGCTGCTTTGTTAAACCACTCCACTACTGGAAGATTGCCAAAAAATAAACGTAAATTATCTTTTGTCCAAGGTTCCTTTAACAAATTATGAGTTTCTAATTGATGACCTGCTGCTTCTAGCAAAATCTTTTGCTTAGTATTATTTTTACAGCCTGGTTTCTCATAAAAAATCACCTTTGCCATTGTCTTATCTCCTAAGCAGTTTTTTGGTGATTTTTTCATCTTAATACCTGATTAAATAGAAAATTGTAACCAATTATCAAGAAATTTTATTGTCAGGTATGATATAATTCAAATTTATAATTTTTAACTAAATTAAATATTTCTCAAAAAGTAAATTTTTATAAGTTCATAAGCAAAATTAATTACACATCTTAACTGATATAAAATCTAGTTAAATAGTTAATAATTCAATCTCCCCACACTTCCCACACTTCCCACCCTCCCCCAACATAATAAGTATCGAACCAGATTTGATATGACTCCCTGTTTCCTGTTCCCTGTTTCCTGTTCCCTATTCCCTATTCCCTACTCCCTATTCCCTATTCCCTATTCCTTATATTGATTTTTATGATTAACTTATATTCTTCCTTTTTAAATCAAATAACTAGCTATTTAATCAGCATATTTTTTATTAGCTTTCCTCTACCAACCTTGGCAGAAACTGTATTAGAAAAAATTCAACAAACGGGGGTACTAAAAGCAGGAGTCAGAAGTGATGCTGTTCCATTTAGCTACATCAACAGTCAAACTAATCAATTAGAAGGTTATTCAGTTGAATTAATTAAATTAATTCATCAACGTCTAGAGGAAGAGTTGGGTAAACCAATTAAACTAGAGTTGCAAGAAGTATCTCTAGAAGAACGTTTTCAATTAATCGAAGATGGAAAACTAGATATTGTCTGTGCAGCTACAACTATTAATAATGCCAGGGAAGAAATAGTAGATTTTTCCATTCCTTTTTTCACTACAGGAATTCAATTGTTAGTCAAAAAAACAGATGCAAAAAGATTTGATCCTCTTCAAGGTTCTAGAGGAAAAATATCAATAGGTTTATTGGAAGGCACAACAACCGAGGAGGAATTTAGACCTATTTATCCGAATGCAAATTGGCAGGAAGTTTCTAATAGAGTAGAAGGAATTAATCAATTATCCGAGGGTAAAATTGATGCTATTGCTAGTGACGGTATCTTATTAGTAGGAGCAGTTTGGCAACAAAATAAAAATCTCAATGACTTTACACTAATTCCAAAAATTCCGTTTACTTTTGAAAATTATGGTTGTATTTTGCCATTGGAAAATCCAGACTGGGATAAATTTGTCGATCTGACTATTGCTAGTGATGAAAATACTCAAGTTTTACAGGAGTGGTTTGATCCTAAAAAAGGTAAATTTCCTTATGAAAACTTGAGATAATCTGGTAGTGCATCAGCAAAGTGTGGGATAAGTCGCGTATGGCTGGCTAATATAATCTCAAACCACTGATATATAAAGGTTAAGCGCCCAGATGGGAGCCAAAAAAGTGCCAATTTTTTAGCCTTTGAGACTAAAAAGTTAGAACGACTGGCAGAATTGCACAAAAAGATACAGGTACAATTATTCTTCCAAATGTTCGGATGTCTTCCCACACTCCCCACACTTCCTTGAGGCACTACTACTGCTACGCGGAAGTCAGAAGTCAGAAGTCAGAAGTATTGATTACTAAAACTTTCAGGATTTTGTAAGTGGTCACTTATTTCTGCCATCCTGCACTACCTATTTTTCTGACTACCTACTTTATAATTCCCATTTCTCGTGACTCCTGACTCCTCCCCCCTACTAAAGACTTATTCAGCAAGCCCTAATTATTCATTATCAATTAATGAAAATACGATTTTCTGAATTAGGTGCATCTCAAATATTTGCAAAAATACTTTTTTCCTATTCCCTGTTCCCTGTTCCCTAAAAATGATAAATTTTTGGCTTTCTTCAAAATTGAGATACACCTTTCTGAATTAATCTTTGAATACCCGTATAAAAATAATAAGGCAGGAAAAATTTGAATTACAAAATCAACAAAATAAAATCCTGTTTATCAATTCTGCTGCGAGTATATTTCAAAGAAAATTTATGATTAACCAAATTATGGAAATAGACGAATTATTAAGGCAATATGCAAGAGGAGAAAAAAATTTCAGTGGCTTATACTTGCATGAAGCAAATTTGCTAGAAACCAACTTAGAAGGCGCTAATTTTTTTGAAGCTGACTTAACAAGTGCAAACCTCTGTCGGGCAAATCTCAGTAGAGTCAACCTGGCCAAAGCAAATCTCACTGGAGCGAATCTAATTGGAGCTGATTTAAGTGAGGCCAACTTGTCAGGTGCCCTTTTAGTAGGAGCTAAACTTAACATAGCGGATTTAACAGGAGCAAAACTCACAAGAGCAGACCTAAGTCGTGCTAATTTGAGCCAAGTTAATATGATAGATGCTGACCTCTCCAGAGCTATCCTCTATGGAACAGATTTACATGGAGCTAACCTATATGGTGTTAATTTCCGACGAGCAATTCTAAATGAAGCTGACTTAATCGGCGCTAACCTTACTAGAGCAGATATGGCCGGAGTAGACTTAATTGGAGCAAATCTAATGAGAGCCGATTTAACAGAGGCTATTTTAAGTGCTGCTGACTTAAATGGAGCGAGTCTTTTAGGAGCTAATATTTCTGATATTAATTTGCTTGGAGCAGCTCTCCAAACAGCAATTATGCCAGATGGTACAAGTTATGAAGAATTTAGCAGAGCTATGCAAAATTAGTGGATAATCAAGCCACTCTAAATATTATGCAATTATTATAGGTTGGGTTTTGCTCCACAACATCAAAAGTGCCAGCCTAACCCAACAAAGACCTATTATGAATATACCTTTAAGCATTTCCTTACTTTCGTAGTAAAGAATTTGAATCTTATCAATTTCCTAACACTTTTTTGTAATGTTATAGCAATTCCCATGCTGGTGAGGTACAAAATTCTACGCTTTAGGCAACAGGCAACAGGCAACAGAGAAGAAAGATAAAACTTTACCTCACAAAGGGTGAGAAACGCTATATATATTTTTGTTTGGAGAATCAGATTCTCAAAGAGGCAAAAACTCCAATTAGGGTTTAGGTTTGGTGACCAAACCCCCTACAGTATTGAATGTTAATACTAACCGATTTAAGTTTTCTCCTTCAATCGGTGAAGATTTTATTATATAAGTATTCAACCGAACATAATATTACCCGACAGCAAAATTTAAGTAAGACTATGCTTAGATTCATTTATTTGATGTTAACATAGCACCAAAATATGCTATTTTCTAAATCTTTAAAAAATGAGACTCAACATCCTTTCTGCTGTCTTAGTTTTTACTACAGTTTTTCCTAACCTTCCAGCCATTGCCGAGAATATCCAACATACACAAAAATTATTATCTAGCAAACAATGTCCTAATTGCGAATTAACTGGTGTTGGTTTGGTATTGGCAAATCTTCAAGGTGCTAACCTAGAGGGAGCTAACTTGACTGGAGCTAATCTCAGTCGGGCAAATTTAACTGGCGCGAATTTATCTGGAGCAAATTTAGCTGGTGCAAGTTTATTTGGTGCAAATTTAACAGGGGCAAATTTATCTGGCGCTAATTTGGCTGGTACAGATTTAAGAAGTGCTTATTTAACAGGTGCGAATTTAACAGGTGTTGACTTAAATAATGCTTTTTTATTAGGTGTTATTGGAATGCCATCTAATGTTGGTGAAGCTGAAGATTTTTATCGGTTAGGAATTGCTGAAGCAAAGGCAGGACATTATAAAGATGCTGTTAGATATTATAACCAAGCTATTAGTATGAAATCTGATTTAGCTGCTGCTTATTTTGCTAGAAGTATGGCTCTTGCAGACCTAGGAAATCTTGAAGCAGCTCTTGCAGATGCTGAAAAATCTCGCGATATTTTTGTTGATAAAGGTAGTAAAGAGGGTGAAGAATTATCAGAATATTTAGTAGAAATTATTGACCTACGTTTGAATCCTCCGGAACCGGAAAAACCAAATCAATTTGTACACGCTATCGGTTCTTTACTTCCTTCTTTATTAAGGTTGGCATTTTAATCAGTTATCAGTTATCAGTTATCAATTATCAGTGCTTCTGGAAATAGTAAGGTTGATTTTTTTCATCCCCTTAAAATGATTATAAATAATATCAAAAAAGAGGTGATAAACTTGAGGCTAATCTTGTCGTAACCACGGCCAAGGCAAGTTATCTTTTCCAATATATTTGCGAAAAAATAAAAGGTCGTAATCTACTAATTGAACCTTTTGGGAATCTGTATTATTAAGACAGCACAATAGGAGAAACTCCACTTATTGACTGTAGATTATCTATTCTTTTAAGATAATTAGTCAATGGTGAGTTGACTTCTATATCTAGATGTTTGAGACGCTCTGCAATAATGTCTTTATGTATACCCAATCGTAGTTCTTCATCACTTGCTTTCATGCAAATACAGCCTATTCAATGTAAGTGTGGTACAGTGATTCTGGTAGATTTGATTAATAAAAATGAAAACTTTATTCCATACTTCAAAAACTATTTAAAAAGCGACTCGTGCTACTGTACCTCATAAACCTGGAATGCGCTGTATGTAGTAAACTCTCATAAATCGGTTGGGTTGCTTCATTATTAAAACTTCTACTAAATTTTTCACTAAATAAACGATACCTTGGAACTAGGTCTCTACATATTTGTAAACGACAATTTGCTTGAGAGTTAATGTTACTAATAGTACGGTTGCTTCTAGAATTATTATCTGTAATGCCTGACTCCAAACAAACTTTTCCTGCAATACGCTGCAATCAACCAACATTTCCATTAGAATCATCTAGAATAGATTTTTTTATCTAATCGCTAAAAGAAATTTTTAACTCCCTTTCTCCCATTTCAAGAACTTTTTCGAGTTCTTCGTTTTTCCATCGAACATCTATGTCTTCAATACGACCACTTAAATCTCCGTTGTAGTAAGATAAAATATTATCCTCTGACCAGACTCCCATAATAATGAAAGAAACAGAGCAATCCCAAAACACTTTCAAGTCAAATGATAATTTTTCCTTTACTTCCTTTGATAAGTAATGAAAGTCTTCAACTACTACTTTTTTGTTGGTTTCTTTGATGACTTCAGCAATGAAGTTTATGTGATCGAAACTAAAACCTGGAAATTTGTATTTTTCTTCTCTGCTACTATTTAACTCTCCTCCTATATTCATAGGTTTTGCACCCCCATAAACAGAATTTTTGTTTGTTACTTCAGTTGGTATTTTAACATTTGCTTGCCTGAGAATTTCAGAATATATTTGGCTAATATTTGTTCTGTTAGTATATTGAACTTTAATACATTTTCCATCTGGTAAATTTTTTCTTCTTAGCACTGTTTTACCAAAAAAAGAGGGTATGCGCCTCCCCTTGGATAGGGGATAAAAAAAGAGAATATTCCTTATGTCAAGCCCGAAGGTTCAGCCAGAGGTACTGATAACTGATAACTGAAATGACCCTGCTTTGAAGCACCATGAATAACTACGTGGCTTCCAGAATCAAGCAAATATCTAAATTTTTGATCGAGGTTATTTCTCTCAACATAGGTATGTTTAGGAACATCTGGTGAAATTCCAAAAACCTGATTCAATTTCAGTTTGTGAAATACCATATTTTATTCCTTTCCGAAGAGTTATTTAAGTTTATTTATTTTTATGGGTTTATTATTGTCAAGGAAGCTAGCTATTATCAACTAAAAATGGTGCGTTATGACGGATTGTTAAATGCCTTTCAAAATCTAAATTTTTGCCGTCTAACACACCCTACTAAACTTCTAACTTCTAACTTCTGACTTCTGACTTCTAATTAACCCCTACCTGGCAAAAAACTACTACTCAGTTTCTTAATAGCAGTATTAGCAATATCCGCATAACGCAATTCTCCACACAGAATTTTACTCATTACTGTGGTAGCTGCTGGTAACTTCACCCCTACTTTATAAGCTACTTTAGGAAATCGATAAAATGCTCCGGCTAAACGACCCGCCCAAACCATATCTGCACCCCATTCTTCATTAACTATCTGAGTATATTTTTTCAGAGCATCCCCATTGCCACCCAAAGCTTCATCTATAGCTTGAGCAGCTTTTACACCACTAAAAATTGAAGGGCGAATACCTTCTGCTGATAAGGGGTCTGATAAACTTGCTGCTTCTCCTGCCAAAATAGCATTTTGAGTGTGGAGATTTCTATCTCCATCCCATAGAGAAATAGCTCCCTCTAATAATTCATTTTGACTTACATTTGCACCAATTTGTTTAGCATATTCCATCAAATCTTTAGAGAGATTTTTGGCTTCCCCGCCTCTAAAAGTAGCAATACTAATTGAATAAGAATCAGCTTTAGGAAAACCCCAAATATTTCCATTTTTAACTGAACCAAATTCAAAGCTAGCTTTTTGATTTGACTCATTTAACGATGCTTCAAAGACTATACTTTGGCGTCTTTTAGATTCTTTAAAACCTAACCATTTAGCCATTGGACCTTTGGCTCCATCAGCAGCAATTAAATAACGACCAGTAAGAGGTTCCCCACTTGTTTTAACTTCCCAACAATCGCTTTTAAATTCAATCCCTGTAACTTCTGTTTTGTCTCTTAATTCTGCACCTTGTTCTGTAGCTTTTTGAATCAGAAAATTATCAAAAACATCCCGTTTTACCATCCACATAGGAACAGGCAAATTTGCTTCTACAGGATCTTCTAATTTCCATGTATAACGAATTTCTTTTACCTTGAGAGAAATTGCCGGACTTAAATCAAAATCAAACCATTGAGCGATCGCTGGAGAGACCCCACCACCACAAGCTTTAACTCTAGGTAAAGATTCCTTTTCTATGACTAAAACAGAACGTCCCTTCTTAGCTAAATGATAAGCTGCTGTACTTCCTGCGGGGCCGGCTCCTACGATTATACAATCAAACATTTCTTCTAACTTTAATACTGAGATTTTTGATGATTTGGTAGAACGGGAAAAAGTCAATTGAGTCGGGGTGGTTCTTAATAAAATAGATAAGTAATTGACTTACTCAAACTATCTATAAAACCATCCCCTGTAAAAGTCACAGAATTCCCAAATTACCTCTTATTCTCTAAGATACTCTATTTTGCAGTTATTGTCGATATAGAGGTTTTTGAACTCTTGATTTTTTTTTACTTTTTACCTTTGTTTATCTGTATTTCAAGTTTTTTTTAAACCGTCGTAATATCCTTTTCTTTAGCAGTTAGTAACTCATCTATTTTGGCAATATATTTATCAGTTTTCTTTTGAATTTTGTCTTGCAAATCTCGTGATTCATCTTTAGAAATATCGCTCTTTTTTTCTTGTTTACGAACTGAATCTACAGCATCACGACGAATATTCCGGACAGAAACTTTCCCCTCTTCAGCAAGTTTTGCTGCTAACTTAACCATTTCCTGACGACGTTCAGTTGTTAGTGGAGGAATATTTAACCTAACAATAACTCCATCATTGTTGGGAGTTAAACCAACATCTGACATATTAATAGCTTTTTCAATTAAGTTGAGACTACTTCTATCAAAAGGTTGAATAGTAATTGTACTAGCATCTGGAATCCCAATATTTGCCATAGATTTGAGTGGAGTTGGAGCTCCATAATAGTCCACCACTACTCTGTCTAAAAGAGAAGCATTAGCTCTTCCTGTTCTAATAGTATTGAAGGAACTTTGAGTCGCTTCAATTGCTTTTTTCATTTTCTCTTCAGCTTCTTCTAGATTCATCAAAACCTCCTACAATAGTTCCAATTTTTTCTCCCATAACAGCTTTACGGATATTACCCGAAACTGAAAGGTTAAAAACAATAATCGGGATATGATTTTCTTTACAAAGAGCGATCGCCGTACTATCCATTACCCGTAAGTCTTGAGTTAATACTTCCCCATAAGTCAGGGACTCGTATAGTTTGGCCTCCGGATTTTTATGTGGGTCAGAATCATAGACCCCATCGACTTTAGTGGCCTTAAAAATTAAGTCTGCATCAATTTCTGCTGCTCTCAGAGCAGCAGTAGTGTCAGTAGTAAAAAATGGATTACCAGAACCCGCACCAAAAACTACTACTCGCCCTTTTTCTAGATGGCGAATAGCTCGGCGACGAATGTAAGGTTCGGCTAGTTCCTGCATAGCGATCGCTGTTTGGACTCTTGTTGGTACTCCTGTTTGTTCCAGGGCATCCTGTAAAGTAATAGCATTCATTACAGTGGCAATCATACCAACATAATCTGCCGTTGCCCTATCCATTCCCATAGAGGCTGCTTTCACACCTCTAAAAATATTACCGCCTCCAACTACAATTGCCATTTGGATTCCTGTGGCCACTACTTGAGCCACTTCCTGGGCAATTCCTTGGACTACTGCGGGGTCAATGCCATAGCCCAAACTGCCCATCAAGGCTTCGCCACTCAACTTGAGCAAAACCCGTTGATAAACTGTGCCCATGCTGTGAGTATTTTCTCAACTAAACTTGTTTCCACAATACGATACCAGAGTATAGGGAGTAGGGAGTAGAGAGTAGGGGGTAGGGAAAAAATTGAAAAAGTTAAGATAATAGGGAGTCAGTAACTATAGAGTACAAAAATTGCGATGATTGATTTTGTGCTATTTTCTAATTCCTCAAGAATTACAGGCAGATTCTTTTCAGAAGTTACAACTCAACTGCTATAAATATTTTTTGCTTGCTCCCTATCTTCCCTACCTTAATTAATAATGAATAATTCAGGTTAAAAGCCTCTCATTTCAAAGAGAAAAAAGAAATAATATTTCTTTTAGCTCAATCCTATTCTTTTTCTTTATTAAGAAGAGGTAATTATTAATTGTTGCATTCCTGCTCCCCTATTCGATTTCTAACGCCATTTTATTGAGCAACCAATAGATTCTGTGGTAGATAGAGTTACTATCTCACCTTCCAAAAGTTGTGCGAGCGCCTGACGTAAATAAGCAACTTTTACTGCTTCTGGGTGATTAATATTATCGTCTATTAGGCCACAATATCTTAATTTTCCTTCCCGATCCAATAAAAAAGCCTGAGGTGTTTTCTCAGCTCCAAAACTCATTGCCACATCTTGAGTTACATCTCGAACATAAGGAAAATTCAGTTCATTATTAGTTGCAAATTCTTTCATTTTTTCAAAGCTATCTCCTGGAGAAATTATTGCATCATTAGCGTTCATTCCAATTATTATTCCTCCTTGGTCTTGAAAATCTTTTTGTAGTTGTTTAATTCTGTCAATATAAGAATTTACTTCTGAGCATTCATTACTCAAAAAAATCACACAAACTACTTGAAAATTTTCTAAATATCTAGCTAAATGATGAACTTCATCATCTACTCCTGGCAATTCAAAATCTGGAGCATAATTATCAATTGCAGTGCCATTAATTTCAGTTAAACTCATATCTCTATTCCTTATTAAAAAGTTGCCTTACTTAAAACAAATCTTTTTCTATAATATGTGAGTATTCGGCAGTTAGCAGTCAGCCGTCAGCCAAATAGTAACTCAGATTAAGCAAATGCTTACCTGTTTTATTCAAAAACTGTTTAGTGTAGCGTACCAACTATTCATCACCTAATAGGTGAATCATTACCATAATATCTCATATTTCTACCAACCTTGAGCTAATGCTTGATAACCAATAAGTTTATATACTAATTTTGCTGCCGTAAACTCAGATACTACTGAATCAGTAATTGGAGCTAACTCCATAATGTCACAACCTACTACTTCATATAATTCAAAAACTCTCCGCAAAAATGCAGTTAAAGAATACCAATTTAATCCTCCTGGTTCTGGTGTACCAACTCCAGGAATTAATGTTGGGTCAATTCCATCTAAATCTATTGTCAAAAACACTCTTTTAGTCTGAATACTAGCTATTGCTTTTTCCATCCAATCTGATTGAATAGCTATTTCTCTTGCTCTAAAAACGGTTAAATTTTTCTCTTTAATTAAATCTGCTTCTTCTTTACAAATTGCTCGAATACCAATTTGTACTGTAGGTAATCCCATTTCAAATATTCTGCGCATGACACAGGCATGATTATATATTGAACCTTCATATTCATATCGCAAATCTCCATGAGCATCTATTTGAATCACAGTAAAAAGTTCATCAAAATATATTTTTTTATAAGCTTTTACTATCCCATTTGTAATACTATGTTCTCCACCTATACAAATCACAAACTTTCCTTCACTCACTAATTTTTCTACTGTTTCTTCTGCAACTTTCAGCATATCTAATGGAGAAATTTTTTTGCCATTTCGAGTATCTGCTATCGGTTTGTGGGTATAGATACCAACTTCCAAACCTATTTCCCTATCTAATTCTTCGTCATAACATTCTAACTGTTGAGAAGCATCTAATAATACTACCGGACCATTAACACAACCTTTTCTATAAGTAGTAGTTGCTTCATAAGGAATTGGCACAATTGCTACTTTAGCAGTAGTGTAATCTGGCTCAATTTCTGAACCAATAAATGGTAGAAGTGATGTAGGATAAATTACTGACATTTTTTATTAATTTTCTAATATCTAGCTAAAAACTGAGAAAACTTATCTGATTATTATAAATGTTAAATGCTAACGTTTAATCATATATAGTAATATGATTTTAGTTGTGAGATATTGGAGATTTTAGGCAACAGGCAACAGAGAAGAAGAAAAAAACGAATATATATGAGTAAAATAACTGCTATATTCTATATTTTAAAGGAACATCTCAATTCTCACATCTGATTCCTGATTGCTATAAGTTTATTCTACCTAATATGTATATATATCTGGACTTAAGCATTAAATATATAATTATAGTAACTATCAGTTTTTCCTCCTCATAGATATATTTTGAAAATATTTAACCAAATCATCTTTAAAATAACAAAAAATAAATTTATTACACCCTACTAGACTGACATACCTTAAATGTTGCATTAAATTGAATTGAAAAGTCAAAAGTCATGCATTCAAAAATAAGAATTTTCAAGTTAAAATCTATTGCACAGTTTTAGCTGTGTCAGTCTACTACCCTAAGAAACTGAATGTACCAGTAAATCTAAAAAAAAGAATAGGAAGTAGGTAGGGAAATTTTATACAGGGTAGTGATAAAAAATACAAAACTATCATCCAAATAGTCATCAAATATTGACTAACATATAGCTATCTTCTGCATACAATAACTCTCCCAATTTCTAGCTTTTCTATTAGCTAGGCATATAAATTTATAACTAAGTGTTGATGCAAGCCCTAATTATACATTTTATTATCTGTTTCCAATATTATCTATAAATTATCAATTCTTTTTGCCTATTTCCTGTTTCCTCTCTCAACTAGGAAATTCCTAAAAGCACAACTACTTAACATATTTATAATTTCAACGATATATTTGATAATTAACAAACTGAAACTCAAGACTTTATCTTTTTCCTGTTGCGTGTTGCCTTATCTCAATAACTAACTTACAGCCCTTTCCGTTGTTATGAGGTACACCTATCGTGGGCAAGATGCCCGCACTACAAGATTTTCAGCATTTACTCTGTACCTCATTTGCCCGAAATCTGCTGTAAATCTGTGACAGCTTAATGTTTAAACCTTAATATTTTGTTGACAAAAGCTCTCTGAAAGGTAAGATTAAAATCATAAATAATTGGGTGCACCTCATAATCTGCAAAAATACTTTTTTCCTGTTCCCTAAAAGCGATAAATTTTTCCCTTTCTTAAAAATTGAGATGCACACAAATAATACCATTTCTCAAAAACTTTTCTACATTTGATTGAGTAGGGGAGTGTAGGGAAGTTTTGCTAACGCAGAGCTTCCGCTTTATATGTCGGCGACAGCCGAAATACGTTTGCGTTAGCGCAGCTCCTCTGTAAGAGGCAGCATTCCGGAACGGAAAGTTGTGCGCCAGCAAAACCCTACGCGATATGGAAAGCGCAGCATTCCGGAACGGAAAACGCATTAATGCTCAAGCAACGTCCGTACGGGAGAAGTAAAAATTAAGAATAATTAACTTTAACTTACCTAAAATCAGCAAAAAAGTTATTCTACTAAAGTAATTACTTAGTAACTGAAGTTTTAATTAACTATAGCATTATTTGATGATCACAATCAATAGATAGGTTATAACTATTAAAAACAGGATTCAGCTTATAGATGCTAACTGATACGATTTAACTACTACCTAAAACTTATTTGTCCCAAACTTTTTTTCAATTCATATAGGTAAAATAATTAAATTGCTTAGAAATACTATCTATAAGAAATGACTACTACAAAAACTTGGACATGGCGAGGCTGGCTAATCTCCTACCAAAGCCAAGGAGAACAGGGACCTCCTGTAATATTAATACATGGTTTTGGAGCTTCTTGGGGACATTGGCGTAAAAATATTCCTGTATTAGCTGCCAGTTGTCGCTGTTATGCTATCGACTTACTAGGTTTTGGCGGTTCAGCTAAACCTATCCCAAGCAAAGATGTTAGCTACACATTTGAAACTTGGAGTCAACAAATTGGTGATTTTTGTAGAGAAATAGTTGGTGCTCCTACTTTTCTAGTGGGAAATTCTATTGGTTGTATAGTCGCAATGCAGACAGCAGTTGATAATCCCAATCTTATTTTAGGGGTAGGAATTATCAATTGTTCTTTGAGACTTCTGCATGAAAGGAAAAGGTCTACTCTTCCTTGGTATCGTAGTCAGGGATCGATAATAGTACAAAAGTTGCTAAAAGTCAAATGGATAAGTCAGTTATTTTTTAACCAGTTAGCAACAAAGAAAACTGTTAAGCGAGTATTGTTGCAAGCTTATAAACGTTCTGAAGCAGTAACAGATGAATTAATCGATATATTATTAAAACCCGCAAAAGATGAAGGAGCAGTTGACGTTTTTGTAGCTTTTACTGGTTATTCTCAAGGACCTTTAGCGGAAGATTTATTACCTATATTACCCTGTTCAGCCATAATTTTATGGGGAGAAGAAGACCCTTGGGAAAATCTTGAATTAGGAAAGGAATTTGCTAAGTTTAAAACTGTAGAAAAATTTATTCCTTTGCCTGGGGTTGGTCATTGTCCTCAAGATGAAGCACCAGAATTAGTAAACCCTATTTTGCAGGAATGGATAATTGATAATTGATAATGACCTCTCCCTAACAAGGGAGAGGATTGACTAAAAGGAAAAAATTTATTTCTCGAGGGGAGATTCGATATAGTTAGATAACTCATGCATCCCTAGACCGGTTGTTACCCTTGAAAAGGGAGGCTTTAAAGGTAAATTATTTAATTATTAATTAGGGCTTGCTTATTAAATATAAATATAAAAGCATTTACCGATAAAGGTTTT
>JBCDJM010000198.1:0-14515 GCA_038747755.1 Cyanobacteria bacterium P01_H01_bin.35 | reverse complement strand
GTTAGATATTAATCAAACCTCATCATCAGAGGAGAAAATATTATCTCAATTACAGTCGGGAGAAATATCTTTAGAAAATGCGGAATCATTACTGTTAGATATTAATCAAACTTCATCAGAAGAAAAATTATTAGCTCAGTTACAATCGGGAGAAATATCTTTAGAAAATGCGGAATCATTACTGTTAGATATTAATCAAACCTCATCAGAAGAAAAATTATTAGCTCAGTTACAAGCGGGAGAAATATCTTTAGAAAATGCGGAATCATTACTGTTAGAAACAGAGGCAAAAACACCACAACAAAAAGCTAAAGCTAAACAGTCAACTTCAGTTGAAAATACAGACATAGCAATTATAGGTATTTCCTGTAAATATCCAGGCTCAAATAACTGGCAAGAATTTTGGAAAAATCTCAAAAATGGGGTTGATAGTGTTACAGAAATTTCTCCTGAAAAATGGCAACAGAAAAATTGGTTTAACCCAGATCCAGAAAATTCTGATACATCCTATTCAAAATGGAGCGGTTTCTTAGATGATGTAGATAAATTTGACCCTTTCTTCTTTAAAATTTCTCCTGGAGAAGCTAAATATATAGAACCTCAACAGAGAATCTTTTTAGAAGAAGCTTATCACGCCATTGAAGATGCTGGATACTCACCCGAATCTTTCAAAGGTAAACAATGTGGAGTATTTGTTGGAGCAGCAAATGGTGATTATGTCGAATTATTATTAAGGTCAGGATTACATACTAACCGACAAGTTTTAACAGGAAATTCTGTTTCAGTTTTACCAGCTAGAATAGCTTATTTTCTAGACCTCCGAGGTCCAGTTATGGCTATAGAAACTGCTTGTTCTTCTTCCTTAGTTGCAATACATCAAGCTTGTGAAAGTATTCAAAAGGGAGAAAGTGAATTGGCACTTGCTGGGGGTATAACGTTAATGTTAACTCCTACCCAAAATATTGTCACTAGCCAATTTAGAATGCTCTCTCCTGAAGGACGTTGCAAAACATTTGATGCTTCTGCTTCTGGTATAGTTTGGAGTGAAGGTTGTGGAATTATATTGTTGAAGCCCTATGACAAAGCGATTCAGGATAAGGATAATATTTATGGAGTAATTAAAGCTAGTGGAATTAATTATGATGGTAAGACAAATGGAATTACGGCTCCTAGCGGGCAATCTCAGATTGCTCTAGAAAAAAGAGTTTATGAGAAATTTCAGATTAATCCAGAAAGTATTAGTTTTGTAGAAGCTCATGGTACCGGAACGCCTCTAGGAGATCCGATAGAGGTAGATTCTTTAACTCAAGTATATTCTGAGTATACTAATAGTAAACAATATTGTGCTATTAGTTCGGTTAAAACAAATATTGGTCATACAGCTTGGGCGGCTGGAGTTGCTAGTGTCATTAAAGCAGTTTTGTGTTTGAAATATCAAAAGCTTGTTCCTTCTCTACACTTTAATGAAGCTAATCCTTACCTGGATCTAGAAAATAGTCCTTTCTATGTAAATACAGAATATAAAGATTGGGAAATAGCAGAGGGTAAACCAAGAAGAGTAGCGGTTAGTTCCCTAGGTTTTAGTGGAACCAATGCTCATGCAATTTTGGAAGAAGCACCTTTTGAAGTTAGAAGTCGTAGGGGCGAATGGCCATTCGCCCGTACAGTCGGAGGTGAAGATAATGGCAAAAATGAAGAAGATAAGGATGAGCGTCCGTTTCATATATTAACTTTGTCTGCTAAATCAGAAAAAGCTCTTACAGATTTAGTTAGTCGGTATCAAAGTTATTTAGAGAATAATCCAGAAATAAGACTTGCCGATTTATGTTACACGACTAATACTGGACGAACCCATTTTGAACACAGATTAGCCATCGTTACATCTGATAAGCAAAAATTAGCAGAAAAATTACTCTTGTGTCAAGCAGGGGAAACAGAAGCAGGAATATTTTCAGGACAACTGCTAAACAACCAAGCTCCGAAAGTAGCATTTCTATTTACTGGTCAAGGTTCCCAGTATATCAACATGGGAAGGCAACTATATCAACAAGCGCCTGTTTTCCGTAGAGCGATCGACGAATGTGACCAAATTTTAAGGCAGTTCCATCAAATATCTCTATTAGAAATTATCTATCCCGATAATCAAGATGAGTCTAGTTCATCTCTAATAGACCAAACTGCCTATACTCAACCTAGTCTATTTGCCGTTGAATATGCACTTTTCAAATTATGGCAATCTTGGGGCATTCAACCTAATGTGGTGATGGGGCATAGTGTGGGTGAATATGTGGCAGCTACAGTAGCAGGAGTTTTTAGCTTGGAAGATGGCTTGAAACTTATTGCAGCAAGGGGCAGGTTGATGCAGGAATTACCCGCAGGTGGCGAAATGGTGGCTGTGCTGGCATCCGAGTCAAAAGTAAGTAAGCTGCTTGCCCCTTATGCAGAAAAAGTTGCCTTTGCTGCTATTAATGGGCCAGAAAGTGTAGTAATTTCTGGTGCAGCAGAAGCCATTCAAGTAATTATCAATGACCTAAAGTCAGAAAAAATTAAAACCAAACAACTACAAGTCTCTCATGCTTTTCACTCGCCCTTGATGGAACCAATGTTGGCCGAATTTGCAGCAGTAGCTGAAGGAGTTAGTTACTATTTACCCCAACTACCAATAATATCTAACATTACAGGTAGTCTGGCAGATAATAGTATTGCTACAACTAAATATTGGGTAGACCATGTACAGCAACCAGTAAGATTTGCTCAAGGAATGGAGGCTTTACACCAACAAAACCTTAACATTTTCCTAGAAGTCGGACCAAAACCAATTTTGTTAGGCATGGGGCGCAAATGTTTACCAGAAAATTTGGGTATGTGGCTCCCTTCTCTGCGTCCAGGTGTAGAGGAATGGCAACAAATACTTTCTAGTTTAGGGGAATTATATACACAAGGAGCTAAAGTAGATTGGTTTGAATTTAATCGAGAGTATAGTTGTCAAAAAGTTGTATTGCCTACTTATCCATTTGAACGCCAAAGATATTGGATTGAAACTTCAGAGAATAATTTCCTCCCATTAGAAAATGGCAATACTCAGATTTTGCAACTTATTAATCAAGGAAAAATTGAAACTTTAGCTGAAGAACTTCAACAAACAGGTGATTTTTCTCAAGCAGAAGCAGAATTGTTACCTAAAGTTCTAGAAATGTTGGTTAAACAGCATCAACAAGAAATAGAAACAAATAGTAAACAGGAAAAAGCACCCGAACAGAAGCAGAAATCTCAGAAACAGTCTGAACTAATTGAGAAATTACAAAAATCTTCCCCTAAAGAATGCAAACAACTTTTAATAGACTATCTTAAACAAAAGGTATGCCATATACTGCAAATTAATACTTCTCATTCTTTAAATCTGCAAAAATCAATTCTAGAATTAGGTTTTGATTCTTTAAGTGCTGTTGAACTCAGAAGTAAAATCGAAACTCAATTAGAAGTTACTATACCCGCAGATAGAGTTTTGAGTGGACCTAGTATTATCGCATTAGCAGATATTCTAGCTCAACAGTTAACTGAAAACAATTATTCTTCAGAAGATCGGCAAGAGTTAGCAGAACAAACAAATAATTGGATTGCATATCACAAACCTAAACCTAATGCAAGTATACGTCTGATATGCTTTCACCCCTGGGGTGCGAGTGCTTCGATGTTCCAACAATGGTCTTACAGACTATCCTCAAATATAGAAGTTTTGCCTGTCCAACTTCCAGGTAGACAAAGACGGATAAATGAAGAACCTTTTACAGATTTTGTGGCTCTGATCCAAACTTTAGCAGATGCCCTTCATCCTTATTTAGACAAACCTTGTGCTTTTTTTGGTCATAGTATGGGAGCGCTCATTGCTTTTGAACTTGCTCATATTTTGGAGGCAGAATACGACGTAAAATTACAACACTTGTTCTTAGGTGCTACAATGCCACCTTCTGATTTTTCTTTCTTACAAAAAATTTCCTCTTTATCAGAAGAAGAAAAATTAAATTATCTCTTAGAATTGGCTGAAATTCCAGAAAATATTTTAGGCGATCGCTCACTTTGGCAAGAGTTAATTAAAGTATTTAATGCAGACCTGCGATTATTAGAAAGCTACAATTATTCAGAAAGAAAACAACTGAATTGCCCAATTTATGGTTTGGGTGGAATAGACGATCCTGCTGTGCAGGAAAAAAACATTTTAGATTGGTCTCAATACACTAAGAGTACCTTTAAAATAAAAATGATTCCTGGTAAACATATGTTCTTACAGGACAGCCAAAAGCTAATTTTAGATATAATTGATCGGGAAATAAAAACTTGATTTCTTCTAAGTTAGTTGTTATGCTTGAAAATGTTTATAAAGTAATAATACTAACTAACAAGTCTAATAATTTTTGATAGTTGATTTTAGCAAAGTTAAAATATATCTACAACCTAATAAAAAATAGGAGAAAATCAAAATGACTTCACCAGATAAATTTGTAGGCACTTGGAAACTACTTGAATTTAAGACGATTGATTCAGGTAAAACCATTTACTCAATGGGTGAAAATCCTGAAGGATATATTATATATACACCAGATGGTCATGTTTCTGTATGTTTTATGATGCGCGACCGCCCAAAATTAGGATTATCAATGCTAGAAATGCAAGAGTTGAAAAACATAAAATTCGGCAATTTAATTAAAAAATTCTTCAAGTATTTAAAAGCAACTTTAAGCTACTTCAAAGCTAGTAGAAACTATGTTTCTTATGCTGGCACTTATGAAATTCAAGACAACCAAGTTGTTCACCATCTTACAGTTAGTTTAATCCCAGATTGGGTAGGAATAGACCTTGTACGAACATTTGAATTTTTAGAAGATAGACTAATACTAAGTCCGCCCGTAATGGGTAATGTATCTTCTGCTCTTACCTGGCAACGTATTGGTTAAATTTGTATTACTCATTTTAGGTTAATTAAATAATTAAGTAAAATTATTTATATACTCTAATGTATAATTAATGCTGCATCTAGTTTAATTTTTTTTGTAATAAGTTTTCCAGTAGGATTATCTTGCTTTTAAGCCTTTTTTGAGACATAATTTTAAGCTTGATAAACCATGTAGTAGGAGAAAAAAATATTTCATATCTACTATACTTAAGTCTGAAAGTATATTTTTTATTCTCTCTTACCTATTTCCCATTCCTTATTCCCTAATAATAAATATAAAATAAATTTTGCATGGGTATTTCAAATGAATAATCAAACTTTGAATCAATCAAAAAAAAGCCCAGAAATTATAATTATTGGTGCAGGATTTTCTGGTTTATGTATGGCAATTAAGCTCAAAAAAAGTGGGATAAATTCATTCAAGATTTTTGAAAAAGGCAAAAATTTAGGTGGTACATGGCACTTTAACACATACCCTGGTTGTGGTTGTGATGTACCATCTTTTTTATATTCTTTTTCTTTTGAAACTAAGTATGATTGGTCACTTAATTATCCCAAACAAAAAGAAATATTACAATACCTAGAAGACTGCGCCAAAAAATACAAAATTGTCGAACATATTCAGTTTAATACTAAAATTACTGAAGCTATATTCCAGTCAGAAAAAAATATTTGGCAGATATCTACTGATTCTGAAGAGCAAGTTCAAGCAAATATATTAATCAGTGCTTGTGGGCAACTAAATCAACCAAAAATACCAAATATCGAAGGGATAGAAACATTTGAAGGAACTCAGTTTCATTCAGCTTCTTGGAACCATCAATATGACTTAAATGGTAAAACTGTAGCTACTATTGGAAATGGAGCGAGTGCCGTTCAATTTCTGCCTATTATTGCTCAACAAGTGAAAAAATTAATCGTTTTTCATCGTAGTGCTAACTGGGTTATCCCCAAAGATGATAAAAAGTTTAATAAACTAGACCATTGGATATTCAAAACTTTTCCTTTTACTACTAGACTGTATCGATGGTTCGTTTACCTATACTTTGAATCTGTTCTTGTAACTGTTAATCTACAAAAAGATGGTATTGTCGGAAAACTTATAGCTTTGTGGCTGAATTATGATAGAAATAAAAAAGTAAAAGAGGAAAGATTGAAATCGATTCTCAAGCCTAAATCTCCATTTCTATGTAAGCGATTCTTGCTTTCTAATAATTATTATGAAACACTTCAACTTCCAAATGTTGAAGTTGTTTCTAATCAAATTAAGAAGGTAAGTCAGAATAGTATTGTGACAGAAGATGGTACAGAATACCCTATAGATGCTCTGATATTTGCCACAGGTTTCGAGTCAACTAAATTTTTATCATCAATCAAAATAGTTGGTTTAAATAATCAATTGTTACAAGACAGATGGAAAGATGGTGCCGAAGCATATAAAGGCATAATGGTATCGGGATTTCCTAATTTCTTTATGCTTTATGGACCTAATACTAACTTAGGCTCAAATTCAATTATTTTTATGATTGAATCTCAGGTTAATTACATTATGTCTTGTATTAAAATAATTCAGAAAAAATCTATTGAATCTTTAGATATTAAGCCCGATATATTATCTGAATTTAACCAAAAATTACAAACTGATGCAGAAAAAACTGTCTGGGCTAATAACTGTTCTAGTTGGTATAAAACAGACCAGGGTAAAATTACTAATAATTGGCCTTACTCTTCGGTACGCTATTGGCTGACTACTTTGAAAGCTAATTTAAAAGATTTTAATTTTTCTTAAATTACTCTCAAAACTTAGTGGTAGAGTAATTCTGGGTCTTGGCAAGATACAAAAATTTTGAATTTTAGGGAACAGTAAATAAGGACCGAGAAATACTCTACCTCATTAATATGAGAACCGTTATAAATATTTTAAAAAATTAACAATTATTTCTACTTAAAAAACTATTGTAAATTATAATACCATATTCATTGTTAAATAGACATCTCCGATAATTAAAAATCAAATCAATTATCCTACAGAAATAATCAATTCTTTCCGTCTATTTCCTAATCTCTACTCCCTACTCCCTGTTTTCCAGAGTGGTCTAATATATAGCAAACATTATAGATAGTAAAGAATTAGACCCCTACAGCATTTTTATTACTAAAACAAATCCTTTCTGGTTGTAAATATACTGCTAGAAGATGTTAATATCAAAACATCTCGACCATAGCATAATGGTCAATCATATAACAGTCCAACACAACTGATAAAGAATTAAGGATTAATCAATAGTTACTAGAAGTATTAATAAAGGTCTCAAAATTTTGATGACAATAATACGCTCTAAAGGTAAACTGTTATTATAATGCCTTAAAGGATTGACCAGCAATGTCAAGAAACTAATCAAGATTACAGTAGCAGGTTAAAGTTTAGCACCAGAGGCAATATCCATCTTTTTACCTCTACCCTGACTCGATCTGCAATGTGAATGGGATACACATAAACATAGCAAGTATAAAAGTTGTATTTGTAGCTCGTTTTTCTCCAGGAAATAGTACTTTTGCAGATTATTACGGCCAAACTTTGGGAAAAAATAGTAGGAGGATTTGGAATTGTGCCGACATTGTTCCTAATGTACGGGAAGAGGTAAAAGACCAAATATTACCGATATTTATAGATTCATACCAAAATTTTCCCTTAGTCAGTAGCTCAAAATCAAACAACTTCTAAAAATCAACAAGGAGATATTAGTATGCAGGCAAAATATGATTGGCAGCAAAAAGTCATTTCACTGATCTGGCTTTCTTATTGTATTTCCATCCCTAAAACTTACTTTGGTTCTCAGGAATATTTGCAAAAGCTTGCTACGCAGTCTATCAAGGCTGTTTTAGCCGATTCAAAAATACGGGGATTAATTGGAAAATGGGAAATGGTCTGGGGTTGCGGAGTTTCTCAATTAGGTAAAAAGTCTGTCTCCTCTGATGTTAACGATCATACCATTTTTATTGTAAAAGACTTAGATAGTACAGAAATAGACCGCTACGTTATTTCTCTTGCTGGTACAAATCCTTTCTCAGTGCAAGATATGCTCCTAGAAGATGTTAATATCGCAATATCTAAACCTTGGAATAATGGTGAACCCTGGAAAACTACAGAAAAGCTCTTCAAAACTAATGATAAACCAGCAGTTACTAAGGGTATCAGTAAAAGCCTCAGAGTTCTGATGACACAAATCAAGTCAGATGGTAAGTTGTTGCTAGACTACCTCCTAGAATTGACAAGTAATGCTAAGAAACCAATCGAGATTACAGTAGCAGGTCACAGTTTAGCAGGAGCAATCTCTCCAAGCTTGGCTCTATCATTAGTCGAACAACAAAAAGAGTGGGATAAGGCAAAGATAGCAACAACTGTAAAGGTTGTATCTGTAGCTGGTTTCTCTCCGGGAAATGGTGCTTTTGCAGACTATTATGATCAAACTTTAGGACCAAATACTGTAAGGATCTGGAATAGAGCCGATATTGTTCCTAATGTATGGGAAGCAGAAGCGCTGAAAAAAGTTCCGGGAATGTATGACCCTTATATTCCGACTAACTTAATTTTCCAACTTGTATTTAATCAAATAGCAGAGGGGACTTGTGAAGCTCAAGATTACCAGTTTATCCTCAAGTCAGTTCCAGGTTTTGCGAACGAATATAAGCCAAATCTTCTACTAGATGATCCTAGTATCAGAGATGTTGTACTAGATGTGTGTTCGGAGACTATATCTTATGCCTGTATGATTGAGTTACAAACAGTAGATATTTTAGATATTTTCGACGACCAGATCGAAGACTTTACTCAGGATCTAACAGATTTTATCAAGAATTCTCTGAAGCTAATGGTTGAATTTGGTGAGGATTGTGCAGAAACTCTCAAAGAAGGTTTGGAGGAACTCCTAGATCAATATGGAGGTTTTGGAGGATTTCTTTTAAGAGGATTCTCAATCCCAGCGAACATATACGGAAAAATATTTTCCCAAAGTACAATAGTTGAGTTATTCAATTATATACTACAAGTTTTATACCAACACGTCTGGGCATATGTCCATTATTATAAGATAGATGAATTTGACCAGAGAAGGCAGGAAATAACTACTCAAACTGTAGCTCTCATTGAAGAAGCTGAGAAGAGTATTCAACCCACCAACACAGTTATTGTTAAGTATGGTGCAGCCAAGAGTGATGATATTAAGGATCTCTATAATGGCGAAGGTAAACTATTCATAGGAATAGCCGATAAAGTGGAACAATTAAAAAAATCAGAAGAGGTAAGTAAAAACGCACAACCTATAATCTTTGTAGTTGAGAAAAAGAAAGAGGAGAAAGGAATTTTTGATTGGTTTTAAATAGCTATCAGCTAACATTTAAGGGAAAGAATCCCCTATCATACACCTTGGAATTGCTGAGTGCTGTTGGTGGTAGCCTTGCCCTAGCAATATGCCGATCGCTATTTCACTTTGACATCTTTTTTTAATTAGAGCTAGGAGTTGGTAATGCCCCTAGAAGAGAAACGTTACACAAAGTATCATCATAGGAGATATCACAATGTCAGAACAATTCAATTCACAGCAAAAAATATTCTCGCTCACCTGGCTTGCTTATAGCACTTCACTTCCTATAGTTTGCAAAGGTTCTCAAGAATATCTACAAAACCTGGCGATACAGATAGTTACAGAAGTCTTTGCAGACGCAAAAATACGAAAATTAATTGGAAAATGGCAGCGTGTTTGGGGTCCTGCGATTTATCAACACGAAGGCATATTTAATTCTCAGGTAAGTGACAATACAATGTTTGTTGCTAAATATTTAGGCGATTCCGAACCTAACGTAGATCATTACGTTATTTCTATCGCGGGCACAAACTTTGAGTCAATGTATGATTGGATCTTGGAAGACAATGATATTGCTACAACTCGAGATTGGAATAAAGGTCAACCCTGGAAAAGTATCCAAGAAGTTGCAGATCCCAAAGATCCAGCAATTTCTAATGGTGTCACCAGGGGACTCAAAAACTTGATGACAAAGCTTCAAGATCAGGGTAAATTACTGTTCGATTGTTTGAGGGAGATCACAATTAATGCTAAAAAGCCAATTAAGTTGACGGTAACTGGACATAGCCTAGCAGGTTCCCTTGCACCATTTACAGCTTTAGGTTTAGTTGATCGTAAATCAGAGTGGGACCCTAAAAATATTGCTACAGTAGAGGCTTTCTCTGTAGCAGGGATATCTCCTGCTAATAGTAGTCTTGCCAAATACTATGATAAAACTTTTGGTGCGAGTTCTACACGAGTTTGGAATAACATTGATTTCTTCCCTACAATGATGTGGGCGCAAGCAGGAATAAAAAAAGCTCCTGGTTTATATGCTCCCCACGTTCCAGCTAGTATAATAGTTCAAAATCTATGCGACTTTTTTAATAAGGTTAGCCAAGGTAATGATTATCAACCTATTGATAGGACAAATCAAGGTTATTCGGGCAAATATAATTATTCACTTGATATTCAGAATATCAAGAATCAACAGAATAAATCAAACTTGGAGCAGCAATGTGGAAAAATTATTGCTTATGCCTGGTTATCTGAAATGAAAAAAGTGCCCTCTGTGCTTCCATTCGTAGAAAATAAACTTGAAATCTTAGTCACTAAACTTACTCCAACAATCGCTGAATATATTGACGATTTAGTCCGAAATTATTCGATGACAGGCAATGTAAGCGACGATGTAGATACTGTCCTCGAAAGTAAGTTAAATGACATAATCAATTCGTTGTTGGGCACAGATTTAAATTTACATAATCTAGGACTTTACGATCACTTCAACAGCAAGTTATTATCTCCTAAACAAATATTAAACGTAGTGAACTTTTTCTCACAGATTATGTATCAGCACGTTGATACCTACGTCGAATATTTTGGTGCTACTGAATACGAACAAAGGAGGCAGGAAATTACTACAAAAGTAATAGGTAAAGTGGGAGCTACTGAGAACAAGATTCAAAAGCCAAATACTGTGATTGTTAATTATGGCAGTGCTGAAAGTGATGATATTAAGGACTTGTATAAAGGGAAGGGTAAGATATTTAAGCAACTAGGTGGAGTTATGGAAAAACTAAAAGGAGCTAATGAAGTAAGTCAGGATGCCCAACCTGTAGTTTTAATTGTTAAGAAGAAAAAGTAAAAGTGGTAGTAAAAGCCTTATTTAATACTATTTTGAAACAGCATTCAGTATATTGCTAGTCCAAGGCTACTGTGAACAGCATTCCCTAGAAAAAGTTAAATTAGTAGCTAGTTAAAAGTTACGAATCCCAAGATATCTGTGGGGTTATGGCTTTAAATATTTAACCTAACGGTGTCAAAGCTAGGCTGTAGTTCAGATAAGGGATAGTTTATACTAGAGTGCTTTTCAAATTAGTAAACCACATTGCCATAACCAAAAGCTTGTAGGGACGTTATATGCAGCGTCCCTACTTTGGTCTACTGTGTAGGAAAACCGCTTTCATATCAAATCCGGCTAAATAGTTATAGATTCCTTAAGTCAGGAGGAGTCAGGAGTCAGGAGTCAGGAGTCAGGAGGAGAGAGAATTACAAAGATGAGCGTAGTTATGACAATTGGAGATTTTTTTTATGTCCAATTAAAGGGATTTGATATTAATAATTAATTATTACTTATTACTTTTTCTGTAATAGAAGGATTGGTTAAAAAGAATTTTTCTCTTATTTTCTAGTTGAAAGGAAAGGCTTTAAACCTTATTTATTCAGTAATATCATGTCCGAATAATTAGTGATAAAAAAAAGTTCCATCTTCAACCATTACCAAATCTTCCCACACTTCCCACACTTCCCACACTCCCCACACTCCCCACACTCCCCACCCTCCTCCCTCGTTATTTATAACTATTCAACCGGACATGATATAAGTATTCGAGGGCAAATTATTTAACGAAGTCAGAATTGCTGTTTTGTAACGAAGATTAGAGCTACCTTCCAAAAATATTGCGCCTTAAAAGGCGGGGTTTTAGACCCATATTATTTTGATAAGAGAGTAATATCAAATTCGGTTATACAATAATCGTAAAATTACTTCCTCAAGTTAAAGATGTTATATTATATCCGGTTAAATAGTTATCAATAACGAGGGAGGAGTTAGGAGGGAAGAGAGGAAAAAGAAAGTGTAAAAACGAGAAGGTTTTTTGATCACTAATTATTCGGACATGATATTCATCATAAATATGAATTTAGAAATTCATGCTCATTGCTCGTTTTTTTCTCCTGACTTATGCGCGTCGCTAATTCGACAGCTCCCCTACCTAATTATATATAGTTGGAACAGTAGGGAAGATTTAATATTAAAGTATAGTTATAAACATATACTATATAGACCAGATTCTATATTAGATATCTAATTATATAAATGCTATCGGATTTAATATTAAACATTTAACTCTTTGCGCTCTAATATTACTGAACAAGTTAATAAAACTTGGAAAGTTAATCCTACAGTAGCAAGTATCCCAAGCCATTCTAAGTATGGTATGTAAGGAATTTGTCTGATAATCTCATCAATTATCTTAATATTAATCGGTTGAATAATCCCAAAATGGTGCTGATATAAGAATGTATAGAATATTCCCAACTCGCTTATTAGTACGAAAAATAATAACCTTCTTAAAATCACTACCATTGAGAGGGCAAACGGGTTAACCGTCAACTCATAAGCCATAGTCCTCTTTCGTATTTCAGGGAGAATCAAATAATTATACTGATTAACAGCATCTGAAATCTGATTGAAGAATCCTAAAACTCCTTCGGGACGGAGATTCTTAATCAGAGTACGGCGTTTTGCTTGTTTCTGATAATTTCTAATCACCTCAAAAGTATCTATATCGGGAACAAGACACTGCACTGAGCCATCCAATGCAAATAGAGAACGAGTAATTTTTAGAAATGACCAGTTGATAGGAATTTGATTAATAAAAGCTATATCTGTAACACCTTTGCTAGCTCCACCCAAGGATTTTTCACCGTATGGTAAACCTTTTGTCTGGGATTTAACAGACCAAGTGGTAAATCCACGCGCCATCTCCGATCTTATTTTAGGAATGTTAACTTTCGGGATATCCACACCAAATCGGCAAAAATAATCAGCAGCTTTACTAAAATCTCCCTCTCCTAATGCATTGATATAGTTCAGATAAGTAGCTCTTAATTCTCCTTCCAAAGAACCAACACTTCCATGATCGATCAGTACAAACCTGTTATTGCGTAACAAAATTATATTACCTGGATGTAAGTCAGCATGATATAAATTATGTTCAAAAATTTGTTGGAATAGAGACAGGATTAAATTTTCCCCTACCTTTCTGCGGTCAAAATTGTTTTCTCTTTCCCATTCCCGGACTTTAGCAGTATCCCTGGTTAAAGTCTTAACATAGTCTGACATTAGTACACCTTCTATATATTCCATTACCAAAACCCGACGTTGGGAATATTTCTGATATATTTTAGGAACGTAAACTTTTTGAGTTTTCAGCAAATCTCTCATCCTACAAGTATTGCTTGCTTCATAACGGAAATCTAACTCTTCTCTAAAAGTTCTCTCGAGTTCGTCTATGAAATCACCCCAACAAAAATAAGTAGCAATATTCAGAGATATTAAAAACTTGACCAAAGTCCTGATCAAATCCAAGTCTCGCTCAAAAGCTTTCTCTAAACCCGGACGCATAACCTTTACCACCACAGGAATCTGTTTTTTAGCCAAAACTGCAGTGTAAATTTGAGCAATAGATGCAGCAGCTAGAGGTTGCTCATCAAAATTGTCAAATATTTTATCTATAGAATCTCCTAATTCTGATTCGATAATTGATCGTGCTACCTCAAAAGGAAACCCAACAGCTTCATACTGTAACTTTCGTAATTCATCACATACTTCCTCTGGTAAAAGGTCTGTTCGCAGTGCTAGTATCTGTCCTGTTTTTACCCAGAAACCACCAAATTCTTCAAATATTTTTCGCAACTGAACGGCTGTTTTTTGGATATCTGGTCTACGAGTAAATCTGCGAAATAGTATTTCTGCAAAATAAAGGATGAATCGCCAAACAATATAGTACAATGATAAGCGACGGGTCTCAAGTTTCTCCACCACCTTTACTTTTTTTCGTTTCTTTTTCTCAATCAAGGGCGTTGGAATATACTTCTTCTTTAGCATCTTTTCAACTAGACCGATAAAATGTTTAAGGTAATCAGCATTTATTTGGGGAAGATAAGGATATAACAAAGAAGTAAGAATCTTTACAAATTAAAGGCATAATCAGCTATTACCTTAAATAGGCTTCACAATTTAAGTGTTAAAAATCTTAGTTTATAGTCTACTTTAATTTTTTATTTCACCTTGAAAATTTTTAGGTTGATTTTTGAGAATTATAGAAGCTGACTCCCAACCCATATCCAAATTTCTCCAAATTAAAATTTTAGTATATTTCTGAGATATCTAAACTTGACTTACAAAAGAATTATTGATATATAAATTATAAAT